>JBJTHM010000153.1:0-10893 GCA_046094465.1 Rhodoluna sp.
AAAGTTTTGCTGGAGTTGGTTTTTCAAAGCTGTATGAAGAATCACAAATCACCATTGACATGCTCCCAGATTTTCAAAAAGACCTATTAGAAAGAACTATCTCCGCGGACAGCCTGGAAGATGCCCGAGCAAAGCTAAAGCAGATTGTGGAGAGCATCCAAAATGGCTCGAGCTCCAAGGGTTATGCCAGCTAAACGTAACCTTGAATTGATAATGCTGCTGTTTGGCTTCGGGCTTTATGCTTTTGCACTTAGCCAAGTTCAGTTAGCCACGATATTGATTTTGCGACCAGACGCCTGGTTGTTCTGGTCATTACCGGTAGCTGCAGCACTGATGTTTCATTTCGTCTTACGCTTTAGAGCAAGCGATGCGGATCCGATCCTCTTACCGGTCGGCTTCCTACTTAACGCCATTGGTATTGTGATGATTTATCGGCTTGATCTTGTGAAGCCGCTAAATGCAGCAGATGCCAGCATTGGTTTTCGACAGGTGATCTGGACCGTGGTTGCTGTGTTGATTGCAACTATCGTGGTCTTTCTAGTTCGAACACATCTATCTCTGCGCCGCTACATCTACACAGCAATGGCAGTTGGTGTTCTTCTTCTGCTATTACCTTCGATGCCAATAATTGGTAAGACCGTTAGCGGAGCAACGCTCTGGGTTTCGATTGGACCGCTGAGTTTTCAGCCAGGTGAATTAGCTAAAATCGCACTTTGTATTTTCTTTGCTGGCTATCTAACTCAACGACGTGAAGCTCTATCTGTTGTTGGTAGAAAGCTCTATGGCATAAGGATTCCACCAGCTAGGGAAGTTGGGCCTATTGTCTTTATCTGGTTAGCTTCCCTGGGAGTCTTGGTGTTGCAACGAGATCTTGGAACTTCACTTCTGTATTTTGGTCTGTTCTTAGTTTTGATATACGTGGCAACAGCCAGAGTGTTCTATGTATTTATCGGACTGGTAATGTTCACGGCTGGAGCCTTAGTTGCTTCTAGATTGATGAGTTATGTCGGTGGCCGACTGGATGGTTGGTTAGACCCGCTAAGTGACACAAACTACAACGCCATCGGTGGCTCCTATCAGCTGGTGCAATCCATGTTTGGCCTGGCCCACGGAGGTCTATTTGGCACAGGTCTAGGTGGCGGTCTACCAAACATAGTGCCACTGGCTGAGAGCGATTTCATCGTCTCGGCACTAGGTGAAGAGTTGGGGATAGTTGGACTATTTGCAATTCTGATTTTGTATTTAGTTTTAGTTTCAAGAGCAATAAGAATTGCAAATCTGCACAGTGACGATTTCAGCAAACTGTTGAGCATTGGGTTGGGTTTTGTTATTGCTCTCCAGCTGTTCATTGTGATTGGCGGAGTATTACGAGTGGTTCCACTAACCGGTCTCACGACTCCGCTATTGGCAGCTGGTGGATCATCTCTTTTAGCCAACTGGCTAATCATCGGATTACTGCTAAGACTTTCCGACACCATGCCTAAGGCTGGGACGGTGAACTAGTGAGCCCTGAAATCAAACGCGTGGCAAATGTTATTTTGCTGATGTTTCTAAGTTTATTTATTGCTTCCAGTGCGATGCAGGTGGTGAATGCTGATTCACTTAACAATGATTCAAGAAACCAGCGTGCTGTCTATGATGGCTATAAAACACAACGCGGATCTATTTTGGTTAGTAATGAACCGATAGTTGAATCGATTAGAACTTCAGATGCATTTCACTATTTGAGAAAGTACTACGGAAAACAATACAGTTCCATCACCGGTTACTACTCCCTGTTTCAAGGTCGTAGCGGTTTAGAAAACTTCCTCGACCCTTCCCTGCGTGGAGATAACTCCGCTCAGTTCTTTGAGCAGATCAATGCACTGTTCTCAGGTAACCCTGTGACCGGTGCATCAGTTGAACTCACCATCGACCCAGAATTACAAAAAATAGCTTGGGATGAACTGGGAAATAAAAAAGGCGCTGTGATTGCGATTGAACCAAAATCAGGTCGAATCCTCGCCATGGTTTCTAAACCAAGTTTTGATCCAAATCTTCTTTCAACTCACAACATCGCCGACGCTGCAGAAAATTACAAAAAACTTCTAACTCAAAAAGGTGCACCGCTGATTAATCGTTCCGTTGATGCTCTCTATGCACCGGGTTCGGTATTCAAACTTGTTGTGGCAGCGGCCGCATTTGAATCAGGTGAATACACGCCTAAATCACTGATACCAAATCCACCTAGATTCACTCTGCCTGGCACAAAAACTGTAATTACAAATTCGGGTGAGGGAAGATGCGGTGGTGCAAGCACAGTCTCAATTGCTACTGCCCTTAAGCTTTCCTGCAATGTGCCATTCGCTCAACTGGGCATCGCACTTGGGCAAGAGAAAATTGCTAGCCAAGCCAGAAAGTTTGGCTTCGGGGAAAGCATCAGCATTCCACTAAAAACTACGCCAAGTGTTTACCCCGAAGATTTAGATCCAGCCCAGGTAGGGCTAACCGCCTTCGGCCAATTCGATGTTCGGGTTAGCCCCCTGCAGATGCTTCTGGTAAGCGCTGCGGTAGCTAGCGATGGGGTAGCTATGAAGCCCTATCTGGTGTATCAGATTTTTACCGCCAACCTAACTCTCTTGAGCGAGGGTAAAGCCGAGGAGATGAGCCGCTCGATGACTACCAGCACAGCAGAGAGCCTGAAGGGCATGATGGTAAATGCGGTTTCATCTGGAGTGAGTTCAAATGCTCGCATCCCTGGCGTGAAGGTTGCTGGTAAGACTGGTACCGCCGAAAATGGACCAGGAGATCCCTATACTCTTTGGTTTACCGGCTTTGCACCTGCAGATAATCCTCAGGTTGCTGTGGTAGTTGTTGTTGAGGATGGTGGGGGTTTGGGCCAGTCAGGTCGAGGTAACACCCTGGCTGCTCCCATAGCCAAGAAAATTATGCAGGCGGTGCTTCAAAAATGAAACCAGAAGAAGGAATGGTTTTCGGTGGCCGATACAGACTTATAAAACGTATCGCTACCGGAGGCATGGGTGAAGTTTGGCAGGCTCAGGACGAAGTTATTCTCCGCCAAGTTGCAATCAAGATTCTCAAGCAGCAGTATCTGGGTGATCCGGATTTCCTAGAGAGATTCCGAACCGAAGCTAAGCATGCGGCGATGATCAATCACGACGGCATCGCCAATGTTTACGACTATGGTGAAGATGAGGGCAGTGCCTATCTAGTTATGGAATTAGTCCCTGGCGAATCACTTTCATCTATTTTGGAAAGAGAAAAGACCCTTCCAGAACAACAGGTCATATCAATAATTGCTCAAACAGCATTAGCTCTAGATGCTGCTCATCGTGAAGGTTTGGTGCACAGAGATATCAAACCAGGCAATCTCCTGATCACACCCGATGGTGGCGTGAAGATAACCGATTTTGGAATTGCCAGAGTTGCTAATCAAGCCTCACTAACCCAAACCGGTCAGGTCATGGGCACTGTTCAATACCTTGCACCGGAACAGGCAACTGGAAAACCGGCAAGTGCGGCGGGAGATATTTACTCACTGGGAATAGTTGCCTACGAAGCACTTGCTGGAAGAAGACCATTCAAGGGTGAAACACAAATGGCCATTGCTATGGCGCAGATAAATGAAACTCCGCCACCACTGCCTGAGGAATTAGATCAGCGTTTAGTGAAACTGATTCTAGATTGCATGGCTAAAAAGCCTGACCAAAGACCACACTCAGCACTAGAGCTTGCCGCAAGAGCAGAAGCATTACTCGCTGATCGAAATGTTCCAATCAGAGTGATGCCACCAATCGAAAGTGAAGTCAGTGATGAAACCACGCTGATTGACACTGACACTAAACCAACCGCTGCTGCTCCTGCGATTTGGCCATGGGCGGCACTGATTGTGATTCTTCTAATAACAATTGGGGCAGTTTTCTGGGCTGGGCTTCTTGCACCGAAACAGCAGGTCAGCCCATCTCCCTCTCCAAGCCCCTCTAATACAGAAACTCAAACACCAACTGATTCTCCAAGCCCAACTCCTACCGAAGAAAATGTCGTAGTCCTATTAAGTAATTATCAGGGTCAGGATGTCTCACTGGTTATTGCTCAACTGGCCGATTTAGGTTTAGAAGTTGAACCGATTGCTGGGACTTCGCTGGCTGTTGATGACCCGAGAATCTCTCAGGTCTACGACATCTCACCGCTGGGAAGCATGGCTCCAGGATCTACGGTTCAGGTTTATTACTATCAGCAGCAGGTTGACCCAAACACTTTGCCAGACCAGTAAAGATAAACTGGCTAAGGTTATTCAAAGAAACGGAAGTAGTTAATTGAGCGAGTCAAACCGAATCATCGCCGGTAGATATCAGCTGGGCGCTCTGATTGGCCGCGGTGGCATGGCTGAGGTCTATGCCGGTATCGACACTCGTCTGGGTAGAACCGTTGCGGTGAAACTGTTGAAGGCAGATTTAGCCGCTGATTCCAGTTTTGAAATTCGCTTCCGCCAAGAAGCTCAAGCCTCCGCTCGAATGGCTCACCCCACCATCGTTAGAGTATATGACGCTGGTGATGAGGTTAGTGTTGATGAACACGGCGTTGAACGGCACCTCCCATACATCGTGATGGAGTTGGTCCGAGGTGAAGTTCTCCGAGACATCTTGAAACAGCGTCACCTAACGCAGCAAGAAGCGCTTGCCTACGCTACTGGAGTGCTAACCGCACTGGAGTTTTCGCATGCTGCCGGAGTTATTCACCGAGACATAAAACCAGCGAATGTGATGATTACTGAAAGTAATCAGGTCAAGGTGATGGATTTTGGTATCGCCAGGGCAGTCAGTGACTCTTCGGCAACCCTTGCTCACACCAACGGCATTGTCGGCACTGCCCAGTATTTCTCACCTGAGCAAGCTAGAGGTGAAACAGTTGATCTAAGAACTGATCTCTACTCGACCGGTGTATTGCTCTATGAGATGCTAACTGGCAAGCCACCATTTACCGGTGACACAGCTGTTTCAGTTGCGTATCAGCATGTCAGTGAGAGTCCGATTCCACCTTCGATGATTAATCAGTCAGTCTCGCTGGCAATTGATTCGGTAGTGCTAAAGGCTCTCTCAAAAGATAGAGATCAGCGATTCCAGTCTGCGGGAGATTTCAGATCGGCTTTAGCTAACGCTGTTTTAGGTATTTCAGTTTCAAATTTCCAAGACAGTGCCCAGCCACCGACTGCACCGATGGAACCAATCGGTGCAACGACTGTGGCACCAACAGTTATGGTTCCAGAACTAGACCCATTTGAAGAACTACTTAATGAAGTTCGTGAAGAGACCACTGAAGCAATAAAAGCTCCTGAGGTTACTCAAATACTGGAAGAGCAAGACGAAGAACTACTGAGTCAACTTGGTTTTGAAACTGGTAGCACCCAGGTCGTTACCCGTGCGGCTAAGAAAAGAAAACTGCGCGGTGACAAACCTTCAGCAGGTTTATTCTGGGGAGTTGGAACCGGCGCAGGCGTATTCATAATTGGTATCACCATCTGGCTAATCATGGGTGGAGCAGCACTACTTAACTGGGGTGGCGGTAGCGGTGGCAAGATTGCTGTTGCCAATGTTGTCGGTAAGACATACGAAGAGGCATACACAGCTCTAACCGATCAAAAGCTTCTCGTTGATAAACAGCTTCAGCGCAGCGACACGATTCCACTAGGCATAGTTATCTCAACTGACCCACCAGCTGGGCAGCAGGTCGGCTTAAAGACAACTATCACCGTTTATGTTTCTGCAGGTAAAGAGCAGATTTTGATGCCCGACCTAACTGGAAAAACAGAACAAGAGGCCACGCTTGCGATAACTGAAGCGAAGCTTTTCCTCGGAACAATAACTCAGGCGAACTCGGCAACCATTCCACAGAACATGGTGATCTCTTCAGACCCTGCGCCTAACGCGAGTGTTCCTGCCGGTAGCACAGTGAACCTGGTTATATCTACCGGAGCTGTTCTGGTTCCAAATGTTGTGAATCTAGACAAGGTTGATGCTGTGACCCAGCTGACCTCAGCGTCGGTAGGTTACACGGTTCAGACACAGGTAGATTCTTCTTGCACTGGAACGGAAGGAACGACGGTTATTGCTCAGTCGATTCCGCCAGGATTACAGCCACAAGGTCAGACCATATTCCTAACGATGCAATGTGTGAATAATTAGAGATTTACCAGTGGGTTTAACGTTTTAGCTTTATCCTTTGCACCAGTTAGCCCGATTGACTCTAACCAGTTACCAAGCATGATGTATCCGCCTTGGGTTAGCACTGATTCCGGATGGAACTGAACCCCATAAATCGGTAATGACTTGTGCTCAAGACCCATAATCACCCCACCTTTGGTCTTGCTGGTGATAATAAGATCCTCAGGAACTGTATCTGCCACCACTGCTAAGGAATGGTATCTGGTTGCTGTGAAAGGTTGTGGGACTGACTCATAAACCAGAGACTGGTCGTGAAAAACCTCACTGGTCTTACCATGCATCAACTCTTCTGCACTGGTAACGGTAGCTCCCATGGCCTCAGCAATCGCCTGATGCCCGAGACATACCCCGAAGATTGGCTTTCCGGTTGCTAGGGCATATTTGACCGTGGGAATACTCAAGCCTGCATCTTTAGGAGTGCCAGGTCCAGGCGAAATCAATACCGCGTCGTACCTGTCTAGGAGCTGTGGTAATTCGCTTTCTGCAACTACATCATTACGCAGCACTTCCGTGCTTGCGCCGAGTTGGCGCAGGTAGCCATTGAGCGTGTATACGAAGGAATCGTAGTTATCTAGGACGAGAATTTTCACCATCAGGTTTCTAAGCCTAACCGCTTTGGATAGAATTGGGCTATGTCTGAAAACGAGAAGAAAACACTAAAGCTAACCAAGCGTCCAAAGAAGTCCGAAGTTCCTGATTCTGTAAAGGCTAAGAAGTCTAAAGAAGGTAACCCCGCTTGGTTTGTTCCAGTCAGCACTGGTTTGATGATTTTAGGTTTGATCTGGATCATGGTCTACTACATCTCACAGACACTTTTCCCTCTTGGTTCGGGAACCCCGATTAACATCGGAGCTGCAAATATCATCGTTGGTTTTGGTTTGATGATGGTCGGTTTTGCGATGCTTACGCGTTGGAAATAATTACTGAATATTTATTGGCGGCATCATTGCGTTGCCTAAAACCCATAGTCCAAATAATCCAACTACTACAACTGCAATGGCACCCCAAAGCATAGCTTTTTGGTTTTCTCTAGTGAATAACGTATAGATATATGCAACAAGGGCACCAACTGCCATGCCACCAAAGTGAGCCTGCCAAGCAATCCCAGGTAGAAAGCTAATCACCACGTTTATTGCAACGATTGCAATCATTTGCCTAGCATCCATACGGAGTGCTCTTAGGAAAACTATGTATGCACCCATCAAGCCAAAAATTGCACCGCTTGCTCCAACCACATAAGATCCAAAATCGCCAAAGAATAAGAATCCTAAACTTCCACCAAAGATACTTAGAAAATACAAAACTGAGAATTTTAGTTTTCCAAGCAGTGGCTCAATCAATGTTCCTAAAACAAAAAGGGAATACATGTTGAAGAGAATGTGAGTGTATTGCGTTGGTGAGTGGGCAAAGGCTGATGTGAAGGCTCTGATGATGTTGCCATACTCATACTCGGATCCGACTCGCCAGAATCCTATTGCGGTTGTTACTGCACTATCTGAAATCTGCAAGACAAAGACAATTATGTTGATACCGACAAGACTCATGGTTACCGGTGCGCGCTGAGTCAAGGACTGCTGAAAAGCTGGGCGCTGAATCTTTACTCGGTCTTTAGAATCTTCTGGACATAAAAATCCAACAGCACCTGGCGTTGCACAATCTGGACAGATAAACCGGCCGCAGCGCTGACAGGACACTCCTGTTTCACGCTCAGGATGCCTGTAACAGATGTTCATTTAGCTAGCCACGGCTTCAATGGTAATCGACTCGATAACAACCGGTTCAACTGGGCGATCCATCGGGCCAGTCTTCACATTGGCAATCTGGTCAACAACCTTTTGTGATGCTTCATCGATCACTTCACCAAAAACAGTGTGCTTGCCATAAAGCCATTCGGTTGGAACTACAGTGATAAAAAACTGTGATCCGTTTGTTCCAGGTCCAGCGTTTGCCATTGCCAGTTTGTATGGATTGCTGAAATTTAATTCACTTATTTCATCTTTAAAGTTGTAACCTGGGCCTCCCATACCTGTGCCCTCTGGATCTCCACCCTGAATCATGAAACCGGCGATAATCCTATGAAAAATAGTTCCGGTATAAAGAGATTTTCCTCCAATTGGGGCCTTAGTTTTGGGGTCAACCCACTCTTTTGACCCGTCTGCCAGGCCAATGAAGTTAGCTACAGTCATTGGTGCATGTAATCCAAAAAGATTAACTTTGATGGCGCCGTGGTTTGTGGTTATGGTTGCTACGTGAGTATGTAAAGTCATAGCTCTATTCTCGCATGACCTTTATAGCGTGGCGGCGACAATGAATGTCAGTGGTGGGTTTTAATATGGCTAGGATGTTTCCAAATGGGGATATTATAAATTTAGACTCACGAATGGGGATAAATGAAAATCGAGATCCACGCAAAGCGTGGGGAGACTGCCACAAGCATAGACTTCCCGACGCCCGAAACTCTCAGACTCACTTTACAAATGGGGACGACGGCAGACATGCTGGCGGAACTATTGCGCGAGGTAGTCAACGCCGAAGTACTCACCAGGATAATCAGCCTGTGGGCTAACCCAGACCATCCCAGAGAATTCACTGAGGATGGAAGACATCTATTTATCCGCGATTTCTCTTAGGCTTAGCTGGCCACCCAAACGCACCTATTGTTTTTAGTAATTCCTCCGGTGAAACTTTGAGTTCCAGACAAAGTTTTCCTATGGTGCCAGAAGGGATCTCCCTCTCTAGGTGAAAGTAGCGGCTCAGGCTTGACTTCTGCATGCCTGTAGCGTTTGCGAATTGATTTAGAGATTTGTAGCCTCGAGCTTCATACTTTGAAACAAACCAGTTCCATGCAGATTCGATGTGCTCTGCACTCTGCTTTTGTGCCATTTTTTAATACAACCTGACTTTTTACAGCCCCATGCGTTTGCATCCAATTATTTACTCTACTCACATAAACGGGAACAGCAACCTTATCCACCGTGTTCCTAGAAAATACTTAGGGAGTGATAACCTCGCCAAAGCCCTCATATTCATAGATTCTTATGTAGTCCACGAGCAGCTTGTTTGATTCTGGGAGTTCAGGATTAATCACTCCGCCTAGATTTCCACCAACAGCAACATTCAAAAGCATCGAAAATGGTTGGTTATAAACCCAGGCATTCGGTGTCACGCTTGAAGGCGATGCCTCAAAATAGGTTTCACCGTCTAACTGCCAAGAAATGTAGTCTGGCTTCCAGCGGATTCCATATTCATGCCAATCGTCGGATAGATCAATTGGACTGACTATCTTGCCACCACAGCCGTGATCGCCAAAGTAGCCAGGGCCGTGCAGTGTTCCTAGAGCTTCAAAAGGCTCTCGGCCAACCCATTCCATGATGTCTATTTCTCCGGCTAGTGGCCAGCCCTGGATATCCATATTGCGCCCCAGCATCCAAAACGCTGGCCACAAGCCCTTGCCCTTTGGCACTTTAGTGCGAATAACTATCTCGCCATACTGAAAATAAAGTTTGTTCTTTGTGACAAGTCGTGCGCTAGTCCACTGAACTGGCCCGTAATAGGCATCCCCTGCACTGCCATCAGCTATTTTCCTGGCTTCGATTTCGAGTATGCCATTCTCATTTACAAAGGCATTTTCAGAGGTGTAAACCTGAAGTTCGTTATTTCCCCACCCTGGTATCCCATAGTCGATTCCATCGCCAAGATCTCTAGCCCAGATTTCTGAGTTTGGCGGAGAGCCTTCTGGAAGGTTGAATTCTTCTGACCAAATAAGTCGTCTTTCAGACACAAAATCACCAGTTTCTAACAGATATTTTCCAAGCCTAGCGGCAAAGCAAATCGAGATTATGCTGATGTTGTATCTGTCATAACTGCTTCATGAGCCACATAACCTTGATAGACCACAAACTTAGGAGATTTTATGAAGGTCAAGAACCTAGCCCTGATGGCTCTAGTAGCTGGGGGCATGCTTTTTGTATCAGCAAATGCAGCTCTTGCTGAAGATAAGCCACTTCCAATCGTTGACTGTGCTGATGGATATGTCGCGGTTTCAAGTTCTGACGGTTACACCGTAACCTGTGAGCCAGTAGATGAAACCGGTGGTCTAGTCGAAATTGACCCTACAAGTGGTTGTTGGACCACAGAAGACGGCACGGATGTGTGTGCTAGAGGGTTTGTCGGAAGCACCGACCCTCAGCCAATTGACCCTGGTTGCAAAACTACAGTAGACGCGGATGGCAATGAAATAATTGCCTGCCCAGAAGTAATTGCTTATAGTGGTTTACCCGTTGATGATGACTCATCTATGGGTGCTGGCGATGTCAAAAGCACTTCCGGCATGGAAAGAGACTTAGTGCTTACTGGTGCGGGAAACACTCAGGATGGAACACTTCCATTCCTAGGTATGTTTTTTGGCCTTCTTGGAGCAGCTGTTATTGCTCTGATGCACAAACCAATTACTAAGTAATTTAGTTATTAGATTTAGCAACCGCAATCTTCGGATTGCGGTTGCTATCTTTAACGGGTGCCAGAAAAGCTGCAGATAGCGAAGCAACCTGGGTTTGTAAAACTCTGGGTAGGTCAAACAGTTAGTTCGTTTGGATCTCAAATAAGCGGTCTAGCATTGCCGGTAATTGCTGTTACGTTGCTAGACGCAACAGAGTTTCAGATGGGTCTACTC
>JBJTHM010000154.1:0-4541 GCA_046094465.1 Rhodoluna sp.
CCCGAAGCTCTGAACTCGGAGTAAAGTGAGAGATCTACGCCGCCGGCTTTTTTTAACTTCGCATCCGCCTTCGCTCTCTCTCTTTGACTGTTCATTAGGGTGTCGAAGCCAGCTCTGTCAGTAGCTAAACCAGCCTCTTCAGCGATTTCAACAGTTAGGTCAATAGGAAAGCCGTAGGTGTCGTGAAGCAGGAAGCAAATCTCGCCAGATAGTTCCTTTTTACCTGAATTCTTCGCTTCACTAATTTCATCCTCTAGCACTGCACTTCCTGAAACGAGTGTTCTAAGAAACGCCTCCTCTTCAGCTCTAACAGTGCTTAGGATTCGTGAAAACTCCGTCTCTAGTTCGGGATATGCCTCCACCATGGCTTCCTTTGAAGCAGTAAAAAGATGAGCGAATACCGGCTCGTTCACTCCGAGAAGTCGCATAGCCCTAACGGTTCTTCTGAGGAGACGTCTCAGGACGTACCCGCGACCTTCATTGGATGGGGAAACGCCATCACCAACTAGCATTAGAGCACTTCGCACGTGATCTGCGACAACTCGCAACCTTACGTCGCTCTCAGTGTTGCTTCCGTAACGAACTCCGGAGAGCCTTGAAGCGACATCAAGAACGGGGCGAACCTGATCGATCTCGTAAAGGTTTTCAACTCCTTGCATCAGGAAGGCAACTCGCTCCAGACCCATTCCTGTGTCAATGTTCTTTTTAGGAAGCTCCCCAAGAATCTCGAAGTCCTCTTTACCTCCGCCAGAGCCTCTCTCGTATTGCATGACAACTAGGTTCCAGATTTCTATGTAGCGATCCTCATCCGCTTCCGGGCCACCTTCTGCCCCATAATCAGGTCCTCTATCGAAATAGATTTCCGAGCAGGGTCCAGCTGGTCCAGGTTGACCTGTCGACCAGTAGTTATCTTTCATTCCTCTACGCTGGATTCGATCAATCGGTAATCCCGAGACACGTTGCCAAATCCCTATCGACTCATCATCATCTTGGTAAACAGTGACCCACAATTTCTCTTCAGGTAATCCGAGTCCACCCGTATCCTGTGGACTGGTTAGAAACTCCCAAGCGTAAGAAATGGCTTCCTCTTTGAAGTAATTCCCGAAGGAGAAATTACCATTCATCTGAAAGAAGGTTCCGTGCCTAGTTGTCTTGCCAACCTCTTCGATGTCGAGAGTACGAACACACTTCTGTACGCTGGTGGCTCTAGAGTATGGTGCAGGTACCAGCCCGCTCATGTATGGAATAAATGGGACCATACCTGCAACAGTAAAAAGTAAGCTGGGGTCTTCGCTTATCAACGAAGCGCTTGGGACTACTACGTGTCCTTTTGACTCAAAGAACGCCAGCCAGCGTCTCTTGATCTCTGCTGTCTTCACTTTCTTTTTCCTTTTACAGGATTTTGGTTCTTTACTTCTTGTTCACGATATCCCGACGCTACGGCGTTTGCAAAAGCTTTGACCTTGTCCCCAGCTTGCTCAAAAGCTTTCTTGGCCTTTGGATTGGACTCAATTTGTTTTGCTAAATAAACACCGAGTGCAACACCAGCAATAAAGAATGCTGCTCGACGCATTATTGATCCTTTTTCTTACCGATGAAACTTGTAACCGTTCGAACGATTTCTCCGATGCGAAGTAATGGCGCACCGACATTGGTAGTGAAGGTATTGATTAGAGAGCTCAAATTGTTTGTAGCATCAACAACATTGTCAGTAATGCTGTCAATCTTCTCTAATTGCCGATTAGTCTGTTTAGTTGTCTCGGTTAGCTCGTTCAATAGCGGAATGAGAGCGTCGCCTGTTTCACGAATGGTTGCAGAACTAGCATCGATAAAGCGTATCAATCGCAAGACGGCATAGATAAGAGCCGCTGCAAGAACTGCAAAAGCAATTGCTGCGATAAGTGCTGCTAGTTCTGAACCAATCATGGCAACAATCTAGACGATGTTAACGAGCAGCGTAATACTCAACCACAAGCTGTACTTCACAAGTGATTGGAACTTCTGAACGTTTTGGACGTCGAACTAGAGTGGCTTGGAGCTTATCTAGTTCAACAGAAAGATAACCAGGAACTGGAGGAAGCACATCTACGTGTCCACCAGCTGCAGCAACTTGGAATGGCTCAGTACTCTCGCTCTTTGGTCGAACGTGAATCATCTGTCCTACCTTTACCCTCGCTGAAGGTCTGTCGATAAGTTGACCATCGACCAGAATGTGGCGGTGAACTACTAATTGCCGAGCCTGTGCCATGGTTCTGGCGAAACCGGCGCGAAGAACTAGTGCGTCTAGACGCATCTCTAATAGTTCGACAAGGTTTTCACCGGTTAGGCCTTCGCTCTTCTTTGCATCGTTGAAGATCTTCCTCAGTTGAGCTTCACGAATTCCATACTGCGCGCGTAGACGCTGCTTTTCACGAAGTCGAACTGCGAAGTCGCTGTCTGCTTTACGCTTGGTGCGTCCATGTTGGCCTGGAGCGTAAGGACGCTTCTCAAGATATTTTGCTGCTTTGGGGGTTAGTGCTATACCGAGGGAACGAGACAATCTAGTCTTGCTCCGAGTACGTGATGTCTTGGACACAGATACCTTTCAATAAAAGTTTGAATTCTTGTTTTGTGCCAGGTGCATCTTGGCTAATAAAGATTCACTCACCGATTGACAACAAACTCGCAGCCTAGAGTTATGTCCGGTCGGCAACTTCCCCATATTAGCATCGCTTCATCGCCTATTCAAAGGGATTAGAGGCCTAATTTTGCTCTCAATTCGTTGATTCTAGATAACCTCTTGGCTAGTTCGCTCTCGGTTCCAATCTGCTGTGGTTCGTAATAGGTATTAGGCTTCTCAGCAAGATAAGCCTGCCCCACAACCTTCCTAGCATCATCATGGGGATACAAATACTGTTGCTCTCCCTGTTGGGGTGGGTTAGATCTGAGGTAAATCGGTATTTGAGGTGCGAATCCGCCTTCAACGTCGGCTATTGCCCGATTAATCGCCAAATAAGCGCTATTCGATTTTGGCGCTAGTGCAAGATAAATTGTCAACTCAGCCAGAGGGATTCTCCCCTCTGGCATCCCAATCTGTCCTACTATCTGCATAACCGAGTTTGCTATGTTGATTGCACTGGGATCGGCTAATCCCACATCCTCGGCTGCGAGGATTGCCAGCCTTCTTTCTATAAAACGTGGATCCTCCCCACCGACAATCATTCTCGCTAGGTAGTGCAGGGCCGCTTCTGGATCGGACCCTCGGATGGATTTTATGAAAGCGCTAATGACGTCGTAATGTTGATCCCCAGAAGCGTCGTACCTTGCCAAGGCAACAGACATGTTTCTTGAGACATCGCGCAGCTCTATCGAAGTTCTCTGCTCGGATTGCGCGGTAACTGCTGCAGTTTCTAGAATGGAAAGCGCTTTTCTAGCGTCCCCACCAGAAAGTGTTGCTATTGCCTCGGTTACGGGTTGTGCAATGCTAAACCTGTCATTTAGCCCCTGTTCGATTTTGGAAGCCGAAGTGATGACTTGCTCGAGGTCAGCATTTGTTAACGGGCTCAACTCGATTAGGAAGCATCGAGAAATAAGGGCAGGAACAAGAGAGAATTTTGGATTCTCGGTAGTTGCCCCAATAAGGACGATTTCGCCTTGCTCTACCGCTTTGAGCACGGATTCCTGCTGAACTCTGCTGAACCGATGAATCTCATCGATAAAAACCAGATGTGCTCGAGAGCCAGCCTGAATGCTTTGAACTGAGTCTTGGAATGCCTCCCGGAGCTCAGCTATAGAGGAGTTTATGGCGCTAATTTCCTTCAGCTTCCGGTTACTTAGTTTTGCGATAATCCTTGCTGTTGATGTTTTTCCGGTGCCAGGAGGCCCATAGAGAATCAACGATGGAAGCACATCTAGGTCGTTGAGATAGGAACTAATCGGACCTGATGGGTCTTTGATAGTCTCTTGGCCTACTAATTGGTCTAGAGTTTCTGGTCTCACCCTTGCCGCTAGGGGCATACTCACTGGGAAGTCAAAGATGCTTATGGTCTCCACTAGACAAGGCTAAACCAGTTAGAACCTGCTCTAAACTCTATTTAGGTCAAATTCTGGAGGAAAAATTGGCAAAAAAGAACCAAAGTATTGAAGCTTCGGCACTTAAGACACTCAAATCATTTGAGGCCAAGCAGAACTTAGAGGACACCAAGTCAGGCGTTCGAAGAAAAGATAACCGTCTTTCGATCATGCTTACGTCCGGTGCCTTCGTTGTAGCCCTGCTTCTGCAGTTTGTCTATTTCAATTTTGGACCAGGTGTTTCACCCACAGCTTGCATTAAGTTCACTCAAACGCCTCTTCCTTCGATCAGCGGCAAGCCAAACCCAGCGTCAATCCCTGATGCCGCAATTTCAGAGTGTCGCGAGTGGAACGGCACAATGCAAATAAACAAGGCAAAACTAGGCATAAAACTTTTCGGTGACAAAGCACCACAGGCAGTTGCAAACTTTGTGGACCTGTCTTCAGTTGGTTTTTTCACGGACAATAATTGCCACAGGCTTGTTACATCC
>JBJTHM010000155.1:0-2510 GCA_046094465.1 Rhodoluna sp.
AATCTATCAATTATTTGTATCGCGATAGTGTCAATAGATAGATATATCCTATCTGTCAATTGCTGACAAAGTGTTAATAGTTGACGGTAATAAGTGTCAATAGGTAGCGGCGATAGCGCGATCGACAACTCACCTGGCGGCGGCGGTAGCTCTCACCTCCTTACCGTGGCGGGTTCGGCTATCTATTGACGCTCCGACAAAGTGTCAACAATAGGGAGAGTAGCGGTAGATCGCAATAGTAGCGGTAGGTAGCGGTAGAGTAGCGGTAGGCTCAATCGCTGTAATCCTTGTGTATCAACGGTTTCAAGCGCGGTAGCGGTAGGTAGCGGTATTTTTCTATAACCCGTTCTCCTATATGCAATACGTTTTTGATTTCATTTTTCTTATGCGATAAGTTAAATTTTACCGCTACCTACCGCTACTAAGGCTATAAGCTTTATATATCAATGGTTTCAGACTTTGGGTCTACCGCTACCGTACCGCTACTTACCGCTACTTACCGCTACTACCGCTACTGTGGGCAAGCTGGCAAGTCCGCCGCCGCCAGCTTGCCGGGGTGACGGTCGGGGCTGGCTGTCGGGGCGAATGCTGGCAGGGCACACTAAACCCGTAGTCTGTCGGGGGGGGTGACTGTGCGAACGCTCAAAGACGAATGGCTAGACCAGTTTGCCGCGCTGGCTGTTGATCAGGGGGCTGGGCCACGCCATCGCCGCCGTACTCGCTCGCTCCGCCAGCAGTGGGTTGATTGGCTGTTAGCCAGCTCCGCCGCTTGCTCACCGCCTGACAGCAGCCAGAACACCGATAAGAGGTAACCCAATGGTCAGCCGACCTATGAGCAGCTATCAGGCGTGGTATCTTACCGTGCAAAACGCCATCGACAACGATCAATCCGTACCCTTGCCGCCAGGTAAATGGGATCTGTCACCTCAGCAGTATCTCGACTGGTCGCAATATATCCGCCAGACAATCCACACGGCAGCGCCAATCACACCAGAACAGTGGCAGAGACAGCGCCAGCAGCGCCTACAGCAGCCTACCGGGGCTCAGCTCTGGGCTGAGGTTGCCGCGCTCCGTAGCACACCGCCAGAAGCCAGCTAGACTAGGCTCAGGGCACACTAAAGGCGTCAATCAATCAATCCAGCTAGCGGATCCCTTTCGCCATTGGGGGGGATCCGCTTTTCTGTCTGGACTAAACAACCCAGGGCTGTTAACCCTGGGCTGTCTGGCTACCATCCTATGATTTGCTCGATAGGTGTTTTGCCTCTGTCGTGCATAGCGCCTGTGAGGTTGTGAGCATTGTTATAGGCGTCGAGCTCCGCCTGATTAGCTTCGATCCATGCAACTACAGAATTGTGGCGAGCGCCTGATACTTTTCTGAGGTTGGCACTGCTTAACCGATACATCGCCGCGCTTTCCCTGCCGCTGTTCCATTCGACTATTGCCGCCATAGCTCGCCGGATTTTCTCGCCAGCGCTGCCAGGTGACTGTAATCCGCGTAGTTCTTCGCTCGCCATGCTGCTGTAGTCGATCCGGCTGCTCCGTTGCTCAGCCGGGGCTGGCTGGCTCGCTGCCGGGGCTGGGGTTGGCTGGGGTAATTCGTGATTAGCTCGCCGCTCCGCCTCTATCCGTTTGCGCCGTTCACTCTTAATGTCAAGATAAGCGCGGTACATTGCCTCTAAGCGTTCCATGTGGGTTTCGCCTTCGACGTTATCGGCTACCCGTTGACGAAATTCTAAGGGGACGGTGAAACTGGATCGTTTCTTGCTGTCTGCTGCCGGGGCTGGCTCAAGCAGCCTATCCCGCCACATACCTGTGGGTAGTTCTTCGCCTGTGCTGCTCGCCGCGTAGTAGTCCTCATAGGATAGGCTTTCCTCTGGGTTGATATGTCCTAAGAGGTCTTGAGCGAAAGCAGACGGGCTTATGCTGGCGGGTTTGAATAGTGCCATTGCCGCTACAGTGTAGGCTGCTCTTAAAGCGCTGGGAGTCAGTTGATCCCTGCCTGCTGCTGCTGGGATCAGCTCGCCGAAAATAGCACGGGTCCGCCTGCCTAACTTGGGGTGGATTTTGAAACCCGCCGATTCGTTGGAGGTGATTTTATCTATTTCCTTGAACTCTGGTGAGCGGTTCATAGAGTACAAGGCATCCCTCACCAGATTTGAATCGCACAGGCAATAAATTGTATAGGCTGGCTCAGCAGCCGCGCCTTTCCTTTTTGCTTGTCCCGAAAATTCGATAGTGTGTCTGCCTGTGACGGTGAACCCTTGCCGCCGCGTGACTTCAATGGGTCGCCTGCCGGTCAAGAAAGTGAAGCCTGCCTCAACCTCAAAAACATCATTAGATTTGAGCGCCTGTTCTGCCGCTGCAATAGCCGCAAATACCTGGATCGGTCTGCACTCTCTCCGCTGGGTTTCCCGCTTGTCTCGATAAACGGTGTTCCGTTCTTGGTGGCGTTCCTTCCCTAACGTCATCAAAGGTATTGCTAAGTGAGTTCTGCCGTTATGGGAGTAACC
>JBJTHM010000156.1:0-3330 GCA_046094465.1 Rhodoluna sp.
GAGCGCGAAGAGTCTTTAGCTGAGACCAAAGTTTTGCATAAGATTCTGCGATTGATTCTTTTTGTGTTGTTGCCTTTTTAGGAATTTCTGGAACAAAAAGCATCAGCGGGATAGAAAACACTAATGTCCAGATTGCGCAGAAAACAAATATTGCTCGGATGTTAAGTGATCCATCAGTTGGAATTACTGGATTATCTGGAAGCACAAATGCAATTAGTGAGACCATCAGCAAGATGATCCCACCGACGTAACCTAATGCCCAGGCAAAGCCGGAAATCTTTCCAATATTTGATTCCTTGGTAACACCTTTTAGCATCGCGTAGTAGTTAATAAACGCAGACTCTTGGATAACCGAACCAATTGCATAGAGAACCAAACCAAAAAGAAAGAACTCGGGCTTTGGCTCGACAAAGAAAGACGCACCCATAATGGCTACCAGGATGAAAGTATTGACGACCAACCAGAACTTTCTTCTACCGTTCTCATCGGATCTTCGACCAAGAACAGGTGCAATCAGAGCTAGGACAACGCCAGCTATTGCAGTTGCCCAACCGATTGCCTGATCTGGATTCTGTGCCGCAGTTGCTACCGCCCCTGCCAGGTAAACCGGAAAGATGAAGGTCTGCATGATTGTGGGGTAAGGCTGCTCAGCCCAGTCCCAGAGCATCCATGAAAAAGTCTTTAGTTTCGAGTTTGAGTTCGTCATAGCCCCTAGTTTGGTGGCAAACCCAGGCTTTAGCCCACCTATTTTGGCAACAATTCACTACCAGTTAGCCTTGAGCGAACTTGAGTCGAGGTGACTCAAGATTACTTGACATGGAATTGTCTTTAAGTGAAACTTGAGTCAACAAGGCTCAAGTTTGAGCCAGAGTGATTGCGGCCCAGTAAGGGCGAATCTATATAAGGAGAACAAATAAATGGCACGTGCAGTAGGAATTGACCTGGGAACCACCAACAGCGCTGTGAGCGTATTGGAAGGTGGCGAGCCCACAGTTATTGCTAACGCAGAAGGCTTCAGAACCACCCCATCTGTGGTTGCTTTTACCAAGGATGGCCAAGTACTAGTTGGTGAGACCGCTAAGCGTCAGGCAGTAACCAACGTAGATAGAACCATCTCATCGGTAAAGCGTCACATGGGTACCACCTGGAGCTTTGATGTTGATGGCAAGAAATACACCCCACAGGAGATCTCATCTCGTATCTTGATGAAGCTCAAGAGAGATGCGGAAACCTATTTGGGTGAACCAGTAACCGATGCGGTTATCACCGTACCGGCATACTTCAATGACGCCGAGAGACAAGCTACCAAGGAAGCTGGTGAGATTGCAGGGCTCAACGTCCTACGTATTATCAACGAGCCAACTGCAGCAGCTCTTGCATATGGTTTGGATAAGGGTAAAGAGGACGAATTGATTTTGGTCTTTGACCTAGGTGGTGGAACCTTCGACGTATCACTTCTAGAAGTTGGTAAAGACGATGGCTTCTCAACCATTCAGGTTAAAGCAACTTCTGGAGATAACCGTCTAGGTGGAGATGACTGGGATGCCAGAATCGTTGAGCACCTAACCAAGAAATTTAAGGACACCACCGGTGTTGATGTTTCTAAAGACAAGATTGCACTGCAGCGTCTAAAGGAAGCTGCTGAGCAGGCTAAGAAAGAACTATCACAGTCGATGTCAACAACTGTTCAGCTTCCATATTTGTCTTTGACAGAAAATGGTCCAGCGAATCTAGATGAGACAATCACTCGTGCTCAGTTTGAGCAGTTGACTTCTGATCTACTTGAGCGCACCAAGAAACCATTCAACGATGTAATCAAAGAAGCCGGTATCAAGCTAGCGGACATTGATCACGTAGTTCTTGTTGGTGGATCAACTCGTATGCCTCAGGTTGCTGAATTAGTAAAGACACTAACCGGTGGCAAGGAACCTAACAAGGGTGTGAACCCTGATGAGGTTGTTGCTGTTGGTGCATCGCTACAAGCTGGTGTATTGAAGGGTGAGCGTAAAGATGTTCTGTTGATTGACGTCACTCCACTATCACTTGGTATCGAAACCAAGGGTGGCATTATGACTAAGTTGATTGAGCGTAACACCGCTATCCCAACTAAGCGTTCAGAAGTTTTCACAACTGCTGATGATAACCAACCAGCTGTTAGCATCCAGGTATTCCAGGGTGAGCGTGAGTTCACTCGTGATAACAAGTCACTTGGAAACTTTGAGCTAACCGGTATCGCACCTGCTCCAAGAGGCATCCCACAAATCGAAGTCACATTTGATATTGATGCCAACGGTATTGTCCACGTATCTGCAAAAGATAAGGGCACTAACAAGGAGCAGTCAATGACCATCACCGGTGGATCTTCACTATCTAAAGAAGACATCGAAAGAATGGTTCGCGATGCTGAAGAGCACGCTGCTGAAGATAAGAAGCGTCGTGAAGAAGCCGACACTCGTAACCAGGGTGAGCAGATGGTCTACCAGATCGAGAAGTTAATTAAGGATAATGACCAGAAGCTATCTGAAGAGATTAAGACAGAAGTTCAGGCCGATGTCGATGCTCTAAAGACCGCTCTAGCTGGTGAGGACTTCGACGCTGTGAAGAGCGCTATTGAAAAGCTCAACCAGTCGCAGTCCAAGCTAGGTGAGGCTATCTATGCCGCCTCATCCCAGGAAACCCCAGCCGAAGAGGCTTCAAGCGAAGACGTAGTTGACGCTGAAGTGGTCGAGGAAGAGGAAACCAAGTAATGTCGGACGAGTTTGAGTCGGCACCGGAAGGTGCCGACTTACCGGCCGATCCGCTAGATCAGGAATTAGCTGATCTGGTTGAAGAGGTTGGCCCGATTGGTAGAGAGGCCGAACTAGAAGCAGATCTGAAGCGCATCTCGGCTGAGTTTACGAATTACAAGGCCAGGGTGGAAAGAGACAGAGATGTTTCTCGTAATGCTGCTATTGCTGAAATCTTTAGAGCACTACTGCCTGCACTTGATGATTTAGCTCTCGCTGAATCACACGGTGATCTAGAAGGCTCTCCTTTTATGGCAGTTGCATCAAAGATTCGTGCTTCTGGTGAGAAATACGGTTTAGTTTCTTTTGGAGCTAAAGGTGAAGTATTTGATCCAGAGAAACACAATGCGCTGGTGCAAACTCCAAATGCGGAAGTGAAGGAAACTGTTATTGCTGATGTTGTCTCAGCCGGTTACATGTTAGGTGATCGTTTGATTCGTCCAGCCATGGTTGCAGTTTTTATTCCAGAAGAGAAGTGATCTAGATGGCAAGTCAAGATTGGTTAGAAAAAGATTTCTATAAAGTTCTTGGCGTAGCTAAAGAT
>JBJTHM010000157.1:0-4343 GCA_046094465.1 Rhodoluna sp.
CTTCCTGATTTCGTGACTTCACCATAGTTGCTATCAAACAGGGTTGCTCCAGTTGGCGATAAATAGCCGTAGTTTATAGCCTCAAAGTTCAATGTTGTTGAAGTGCTTGAAATCGACCCATACGCCGAAACCGAATCGGCAGCCATTCTGGTTTCAAAATCCGGCGGATTGGTTACCGATAACTTTGTTGGATTGTTGACGGCAATCAATTTAACCGACAGAGCTTGTGAGCCCCGTAGCTGAACTACAACGCCCTTTTGTTTTGATATTGAAGCACCCTGAGGATAGATTCTTACGACCTTGCCATTTCTGATCAAAATGGTGGCATCACCTTTAGGTGGGATGTCTCTGAAATAGTTGGCTTTGTAGACAACCACAGAACTTGCACCAGGATTTGGCTGGTTCATACCGGTTACCTGAAATGCTCGCTTCCCCACTCGCAGAGTGCCAGAGGTGCGATAGCCCTTGGCTGGATCAACCCGATTGACTGTCATGCCAACTACACCGGTCGAACCGGTAGGTGCATAAATCATGGAGTTATCCTCAATCATGGCGCTCCACGGGCCGTTACCGTCCATGTAGTCACCGTTAATCGATGCGAGAGAACTGAAACTGGTGTAGTTCAACATGCGCAAATCTTGAGAATTTGGAATGGTGGAATACAGGATTCCAAAATCAATATTTCTTAGATTCCCTGAGATAACCGATACCTTAGCTCCATAGCCACTGAGGTTATTTCTAGTGGCATCTGAACCAGGAAACCAGCGCCAAGCCGAGGCGAGCACACCGTTACCTAAAGATTGCGCTTCGACTCTGCGGTTATTTGATAACTCTGGGGCTGACACGCAATCTGAATCAACAGCAGACGAGATTGAAGCGCCTGAAAACACCAGAGCAGCCGAAATTAGGCCAACTGAGATCTTGGCTACTCTCGATCTAGACCCATGGAAATTCACTCCTCCAGCCTATTAGAGGCTCAAGGTAGGCTCTAGATATGAGATTCATTCGGCAGTTCAGATATTTCTCTGCCTTAGTCTCAGTGGCCTTGGCTGTGAGTTTACTGAATCCTGTTAGCGCTAACGCAAAGACAAACCTGATTGAGGGAACTGACCCTCAGGCAATCCTCTTTGACCCACTGCAGGTAAACTCAGTTTCACTTCGGATGTCCAGCTCGGACTTCAATTCCCTGAAATACCCTAATGTTTCTTGGGATAACGAAGGCGATTGGCGCAGAACCACTATGAACGCAGTCATCGCGGGAAAATCCTACGGTCCATACACCGTCGGTGTTCACCTCAAAGGAGCCTGGGGTTCTTGGCGGGATGTCACCCAAAAAGCAGCTTTCAAGATAAAGATGGATGCTTTCGTAGCGGGGCAAACCTTGTTCGGAGTCGCAAAGCTGACTCTAAACAACATGGTTCAAGATGGCAGCATGATCCACGAATTTATGACCTACAAACTGATGCGAGAAAGTGGAGTGCCTGCGCCGAGAACTGGATACATGAATGTAACGCTGAATGGTAATAATTACGGCCTCCACCTCAATGTCGAAACCATTGGCAAAACAATGCTCAAACGCTGGGGTGTAACTTCCGATCACATCTATAAGGGCAGTCTGCCTAATTTTCCCGATTTCAACCCAGGCGCGGAAAACCTTTTTTCAGTTGAATCTGGCTCTCCACCTAACCGTGATGACTTAGCAAATTTGATGGAGATAAACCGATTGAGCGGTGAGTCTTGGTGGCAGCAAATGCGGGAAATAGTTGACATGGAGAAGCTGACTCGTCAATGGGCCGTGGAAATCTACGCCTCGCACTGGGACGGCTACATGATGAATAGAAACAACTACTTTGTGAATTTTGACAAAGAAGGTAAAGCCATAATGCTGACCTGGGGCACAGACCAAACCTGGGGTGGAGCGCCTGGCTATTTCGGCTTCGGAACAGTATTACCGAACAAGTGTTTCGGCTCAACTTCCTGCCTTAACCTTTACTACCGTTCCCTCGTGAAAGTGGCTGTAATCGCACAAAAACTGAAGCTTAGCGATTTAGCTCAGGAGGTGGCGAACGCAATCTACCCAGCCGTAATGAGTGACCCATGGGTAGATAAAAACAATGTTGCCGCTTGGCAAAACAGCGCTATAGAAACGCAAAACTGGCGAAACATTGAACTAAACCAGATGGTGGTTCAATGGGACACAACGCTGAACATGATTTCCGTAAACAATTCAAAGTTTGAGCCCAGCGATCTGATCTACCTGGTTCCAGGCACCAAGCAGGTCATACTTCTACCAATAGCTCGCCAGCCAAATGCGATAGTTAAAGCCACGATGGCGACATTTAAGCCCGGTCTGAACAGCGCGTCAGTAGCCGTAACATCACCCTCAGGCCAGCAGTCAACTGTCTACGACTTCAAATTCTATGTTTTGACTCAAAAGACCAACACAACACAACTGCAATTTGCCTCAGGAAAAGCGACCTTACTGAATTCATCCAGAACTGCCCTTACCAAACTTGGAGGAACCTTAGCCAAAGCTAAAGTGGTGAGATTTACTATCACCAAGTCAGCATCTCTAAGTCCTGCACTCTTAAGCAAGCGAGTTAAGGCTATTGAAGCCGTCATAAAACGAGCAGGTGTTGGTACTTACCAAATCAGCGTCGAAAACAGCCGGGTTGGATCTAACACCATATCCTTGAAGACTAACTACCAGGAATAGAAAGAATCCCCCCAGTTATCTGGGGGGATTCTTTGCTTAGTTCTAGTACCAGACTATGGTTACTGTCGTACCCTTAGCGGTCTTGGATCCTGCGATCAGTTCGTACGTCACCGTCTTTAGACCAGTAACCTTCGCGGCCGCTAAGAAAGTCTGAACAGACTTGGCACGAGCTGGACCAGCAGCCGGCTTATCCTTCTTGATCAAGAAGTTGTTGGTAATCTGAGCCTTCACTACTGTGGCCTTGGCTGCTGTCAACTTCTTTATGAGGTTCGTCAATACAGTGTTTCCAGCCTTGTTCGACTTGGCGTCAACCTTCACTACTCCAACCTTAGGGAAGCCCACTACTACCACTTCCTTGCCCTTTGGAATGATTAGGTTGACCACATACGACGCTGTGTTTCCCTTTTCAGCAGTTACTGTAACTGTTAGCTTGTTGATTCCAGTTACCAGTGAGTCGCCACCTTCAACTTCAAATGTTGCAAACTCGCTGTTAGTCTCAGCATCAATCTCAACTTCTGTTACACCAACGTCGAAGATTTGAGTTGAGTTCACAGCGTACGCAGTACCGTTGATTTTGAACGTCTTCAATCCTGCATCACTGGACATATCAACTGGGATGTTTACCGTGTAGACAAGCTGTTCAGCATTTGTGTCAACTGGGGTAACCGTAATTGTGATGAAGTTATCGCCAGTAATCAAGCCTGCCACGGCATATGTGTTTGACCCTGACTTAGTTACTGTTACATCTCCACCATCGAACTCAATTGTTGTACCGAGAGTACCTGCAGTAGCGAGGGCAACAGTCGGATCGATGGTAAGGGTAGCTGTCTTTACCCCGTTGGCCAATGGAGACGAGAGTCCACCTTCCAAACTTGAGTTGAAAGAAACAGTGGCATTACCAATCTTCACCAACTTCAAGGTTGCGTCTTTACCACCCACGTAAATCTTGAGCACGTAGTCCTTGGCAAACTCAACTCCAGCCTGAGGGATAACCTTGATGGTTATGGTGTTTAGACCCTCATCTACGCTGAATGTCCTGCTTTGAAGTGGAAGTATTGTCTTATTATTGACAAACACGTCTGCAGCTGAATCTTCAGCTTGAGCCTTGATTGAAACCAATTTGGTACTCAAAGGTACGCTGTAGAAGTTCGAAGAGTTCAAAAGCTCTAGGTCGATAGATTCTCCGTTGACCGTAACACCAGCATCAGCATCAAGATTTGCATTTTCACTGATTGGAAGAACTGTCAATGTAATGGTGTAGTCAGTGGTATCGCCATTAGCGGCTGTTACCGATACGACTAGATCCTGGTCAACTTCAACCAATGGAGTCTTTCTTCCGTCTCCAGTGACCCGGTAGGAGGCATTTATGTCCGTAGTGATGACTTTCAGATTAACGAATCTCGTACCAAATGGGAGTTCAACGCTGTCGCCATCTGCAACGTCAAGTCCATTCACCTGGAGGGTTTCGAGTGTCGCATCGTCAGATACCTCAGCAACATTCAAAGTCACCGAAACATCACTAGTATCACCATTCTGAGCAGTAACAGTCACAGTCAAAGTATTCGCACCAGGCTGCAAATCAGTATTACCCTCAACCACAACACTGGCAAACGGATCAGTAGTAACA
>JBJTHM010000158.1:0-3426 GCA_046094465.1 Rhodoluna sp.
GTGGCAAGAACTCAATAATGGACTGGATACAGCAGAGAGCTTTTATTCGGATTGGAGCCATATTGGGAACCTGGCGATTACGGCCATGCAGGACAATGCAACATCTATATTGTCCTACAACTCCGCGCCCAAATGGCTCAACATCAATACCGCAGATGGAGCAATTGCTCGTTTCGACGATGGAATCGCAGGGAGCAATGGGATCTCACGGTCATACCACTCCGCTCAGCAGTATGCGAATGGTTCCGGCATCTGGAGCCAAGCCTTTGACAGCGACGGGCGCATTCTATCCCAGGAATATCTAGGGCTAAATATTATTGACGAGTATGGTAATATCGCGACATTCAAAGATTACGAGGAAGAACTCCTTGATCGCAAAATACTCGAGAGAGATAATGGAGCATGGGCAAATACCGATTATCCCTTCTACTCCCCAGTCGAGACAAGTGCCTATAGAGCAGGCGACCTTGTTCTTAGCGGCATTCGAAATATTTACGAACAGATCCAGCCACATTGGAATAATCTAACGCCGTCCGAAGCCTACTTATTGCCGTTAATAGAAGAGCGGGAAGACGGCTTCTGGAGATATTTTATCGACATTGCGATCGGCTCCAGCAAAGGCCTCAATTTTGCAGATGACAAGCCTAGAAGTTGGGACGCCCTTTATGCCTCTTCAGTAGAAGCCGACCCTGAGCTTAGTAAGCAAGAAAAAAGGGACATCGTGACGGCACGGCTCTATGGAAGAAAAGCGGGTACAACGAGTGCTGATTGGTTTAAAGATAAAAGCATCTATCAGCTCAGGGACCTAACAGCTTTCCTCCCCAAGCAGGCCATTGGAAAGGTCGTGAGCGGAATCACCTTCAATCCTGATAACCCAGACCAGGTGTGGGCGACATTGGGGAACGCAAAGTCAAAAGCCAACTCACAACCAACTGATGACTTTCAACAGGCTTCCAGCCAAAACTCCTATGTCATCTATAGCAGCGATGGTGGGATCAGCTGGCAAGTCGTCCATGAGTCGCCTGATAACTACTTAGATCTTATCTACGTACCAGCCAAGGCTGCAGACAAGCCTGCTGAACTCTTTATAAGTGGCTATGGGGGAATATGGTCAAGCCAGCTCGATGCTAACAACCGTACAGGAGCCTTTACTGCATCCCTATTGCAACATGGCAATCAAGTTGTCTCGGTTCCTGCGCTGTGGATCCCAGAGCTAAAATATGACCCTGTCGATGATGTCGTTGTTGCTAGCACCATTGGCAAAGGGGTATGGATATTGAGCCGATCGGGTTCAGACATCACTCCGATTGGCGAACTTAAACCTGGCTTAAGCCTTACATCGGTAGTCATTCCTCAGGATGCGGGAAAATACACAACCAGAAAAGGAAGGCCTATGGAGAGTGTGGTTTCTGTCACACTGGTTCGAGATGCCGAGAACTCTAACCGCACCGTAACAGCTGCAATCGAGCTGCCCAATACATGGCAAGACTACCTATTTTTTCCTGACTTCTATCGACAGGATCCGCGTAAACCCATTACCAGCAATCACATCAATCTGAGCTTTCCCGTTGGCGTGGACACTCTTTACATTGATGTGACACCGTTTCTATTTGGCCCCATTGATCCCAAGTATGGACAGTATAGCCCTGTAGCGGCATCGCAGGATCCAGTTTGGAGCAGTCCCCTCACAGTTCCAGATGTCAAGCTAGATCTTCGCCTCGTGAATGCCGATGGAGCGAGCATCAGCAATGGCAATGCTTACGCCTATCTCTATGCGACTCTAGATACTCTCTTTCTGAATCAGCTTGAAACCGGCGTCTTCGAAAGTCCAAGCCAGATGAGAGCTTCATTGGCACAGAGCCTTGAGATCCTGATGCCCCGTGCCAATTTAAATGCTGGTGAGCAGCTGTTTTGGTATCCAGTGGATTCGGCAGATGGATCCATCAATGTCAGCCAAAACGAAACTCCAGAGTGGATCACACCCTCTGACCCTGGTTATGCCGATGAGGCTCGAAAACGTTTCGAACATCTTGCAACTTCATCGCAACCAAAAGATTTGCGTGCCTTTAGCCCTGAAAAAGCTTATCTTGCATTCATTAATCCCAGCATCGTACGGGACAGTGAAGGCATCAGCATTGGCGAGCTTGCAACCAGTAGCGAGTCCGGGCTTCCAGAGCACCTCGGAAAATTTGCATTCGCAATTCAAGATCAATTTGGTAATGCACGTTTTTCGCCACAGGGATTTAGCATTGATCCAACCATGGACAATGCCGCGTCGTTTGGCGCCGCCGGGAGCAGTGACTCGGCACAGGTGGTTCTAGCCCCGGGGAATGGAGAATTATTTATTGCTGACGATTCAATATTTGCCACAAATGGCTTCGGCTCTGCCTCTGACAGAATCTTGTTTGATTTATCGGTCGCCCGTTTTACCGATAGCGTAACCGGCTATGGGATTTACCGGGTCGACGATCCACTGGGAGCCTTCCAGTTAATTGATGGTCAGAGGAGAACAATCAAGCCGGGTGGCCTTGACTATGCCAAGGAGGCCATCAAACGCTCTCTCTCCGGTGGACTGGATGGCATCACGGGTCTTTCCATCCCGGGTTATGCACAGAGCATCAAACACCAACTGGAACTGGCAACCGGCAACGCCTATGCCCTCTACATCACTCCAGGACAAGTCATCAACTCCAGTGATCAGTTATCCGACTTATCCAACATTCTGTTCTCCGTGCATGATGCCAATGCCGATCGGCAGCTGAAGCAAGTCTCGATGGCAACGGGCTACTTCGCCTTCGACGACAAAGGTCTCAATGGCGATCGTGATTTCAACGACATGCTGTTTGCACTCACCCCAAGAATCGGCGTAGCAGCTTGACCAGCACAGCCACATGGCTCCGCACCACCCGGCAGTGAGGCCCCCACACTGGCTGGAATAGGGACATCAGGCCGCCCCCGCCAATGCCGCTGCAGACCCCCATCGCCCAACAGCGACAGCTGGTGACCGAGGGCCACACCCGCCAGCTGCGCTGGCGTCTGGAGCAGCTGGATCGACTCGCCCGGGCCCTTGATGCCCATGAAGGGGAAGTGTTCGCAGCCCTGGCCAGCGACCTGGGGAAACCCGAGGTGGAGGCCTATTTCGAGCTGGTGGCCGTGCGCCAGGAGATCGCGCTGGTGCGACGCCGCCTGCGGCACTGGATGGCCCCAAAACGGGTGCCGGTGCCCCTGAGCCTGTTGCCGGGCCGGGCCGAAGTGATCCCCGAGCCCCTGGGCTGCGTGCTGGTGATCGGCCCCTGGAATTACCCCTTCCTGCTCAGCCTCCAACCGCTGGTGAGCGCCCTGGCGGCCGGCAACACGGCGGTGCTCAAACGCTGATTCCGCCAGGCGCTCCAGCAGGGCGGCGGTGGCGGGGGCGTGTTCGGAGGG
>JBJTHM010000159.1:0-4469 GCA_046094465.1 Rhodoluna sp.
GAGTTGAAATACACGATTCGACAAATCGACAAGGTCTAAACGGTTAAACTTGTCCTTATGCCCGTCATCCAAAGCCCCGCCAAGGAAAAACTAGTAATTAAAGGCGCAAGGGTCCACAACCTAAAGAATCTGACTCTGGAAATCCCCAGAAATGCAATGGTCGTTTTCACTGGTTTGAGTGGTTCGGGCAAATCATCATTAGCATTTGACACCATCTTCGCCGAGGGGCAACGCAGGTACGTTGAGTCACTGAGCGCTTACGCAAGACAGTTCTTAGGCCAAGTTGATCGACCAGACGTCGACTTTATTGAAGGCTTATCACCCGCAGTTTCGATTGACCAAAAAAGCACCAACCGCAACCCGCGATCAACCGTTGGCACCATCACAGAAATTCATGATTATCTGCGCCTACTCTGGGCAAGAATAGGAATTCCACACTGTGCCGAATGTGGCGAGCGAATATCTAAACAGACAACGCAGCAAATCGTTGATCAAATCATGCAGTTGCCGACGGGTACGAAATATCAGGTTCTTGCCCAGGTAGTTGATCAGAAAAAAGGCGAATTCGCTGACCTCTTTCGCGAATTAACATCCCAAGGATTCGCACGAGCGGTAGTTGATGGCGAGCTCGTTACGCTAGCAGAAGCTAAACCACTTCGTAAGACATACAAGCATGACATTTCTGTAGTTGTGGACAGGCTGGTAGCAAAGCCGGACATTACTCAGCGACTAACTGATTCTGTGGAAACGGCTTTGAAACTAACCAGTGGTCGAGTCACCATTGATCTTGTGGATAAGACTGGTGAAGGCAAGTATCGAAACTACTCCGAAAAGATGTCCTGCCCGAATGAGCATCCGCTAGCTATAACCGAGATTGAACCGAGGACGTTCAGTTTTAATGCTCCTTTCGGAGCTTGCCCTGCTTGCTCGGGTCTTGGTACGAAGATGGCAGTTGATAAGGAATTAGTAATAGGAGATCCTTCTGAATCTATTCGAGGTGGCGTAATCAGACCCTGGTCAACTCAGGGTAAAGGCTTGTTCACTTACTACACACGCTTAGTGACTGGATTAGCCAAGGACTTGGACTTCTCCTTGGACACGCCTTGGCAAGATCTACCTGAAGAAGTTCAGGACGCTGTGCTGTATGGCAATAACTTTGATGTTCAGATGAAATGGAAGAACCGCTATGGTCGTGAACTCCGATACACCACAGGTTTTGAAGGTGCTCTGAATTACATCGAAAGAAAATACCTCGAAGCTGAGAATGACTGGGGCAGAGGCCGTTGGGCTGAGTATCTTAGGGAAACGCCTTGCCCAGATTGCAATGGAGCAAGACTACGACCTGAAGTTCTAGCTGTGAAGGTTTCTAATCACTCGATTGCAGAGGTGTGTAACATCAGCCTCGGCGAAGCAATGGATTTTTTCAACAAGCTCAAATTAGATAAACGAGATGAGAAGATAGCAGCGCAGGTTCTTCGAGAAATACGTGCACGACTTGAGTTCCTGATTGCAGTTGGGTTGGATTACCTTTCACTAGAACGCGCAGCCGCCACCTTATCGGGTGGAGAAGCTCAAAGAATAAGACTTGCAACGCAAATAGGCGCTGGGCTTACCGGCGTGCTTTATGTGTTAGACGAACCTAGCATTGGTTTGCATCAAAGAGACAACCGAAGGCTCATTGAAACTCTTATCAAGCTCAGAGATCTAGGAAACACGCTTATCGTCGTCGAACATGACGAGGACACCATCAAGGCAGCTGATTGGCTTGTTGATATCGGTCCTGGCGCTGGTGTGCACGGTGGCGAGGTAGTGCACAGCGGTTCATACAAGGCCATCTTGAGTAACAGAGATTCAATCACCGGAGCATACCTTTCTGGAAAAGAGTCTATAAAGACCCCAGCTAAGCGTCGCAAAATAGACCCAAAGCGGCGTATCAGGGTGATTGGTGCAAGAGAGAACAATCTAAAGAGAATAGACGTCGATTTCCCGTTGGGAACTTTTATCGCCGTCACAGGTGTCAGCGGTTCTGGTAAATCGTCTCTTGTTAACGATGTGCTCTATGAGGTGCTAGCAAACAAACTCAATGGAGCAAAAGGAGTTGCAGGAAAACACACCAGAGTTGAGGGTTTGGAACAGCTGGACAAAGTGGTGCATGTTGACCAAAATCCGATTGGAAGAACCCCGCGCTCCAATCCGGCCACATACACCGGAGTATTTGATCACATCAGGAAGCTGTTCGCCGAGACAAGCGAATCTAAGGCCCGAGGCTACCAGCAAGGCAGGTTCTCATTCAATGTCAAAGGTGGACGTTGTGAAGCTTGCAGCGGTGATGGAACACTCAAAATTGAGATGAATTTCTTACCGGACGTATATGTACTCTGTGAAGTCTGTCATGGTGCTCGGTACAATCGAGAAACCCTGCAAGTGAAATACAAAGGCAAATCCATTTCAGAAGTCCTGGAGATGCCAATAGCAGAGGCAGCGGAATTCTTCGCACCGATAAGTGCAATTGCTCGATACCTAAACACATTGGTTGAGGTTGGGCTTGGCTATGTGCGACTCGGACAGTCCGCTACCACCCTTTCTGGTGGAGAAGCCCAACGTGTGAAGCTTGCGTCAGAATTGCAGAAACGCTCAAACGGAAGAACTGTCTATGTTCTAGATGAACCAACAACTGGCTTGCACTTCGAGGATGTTAGAAAGCTATTAGGCGTTTTGAACGGACTTGCCGACAAGGGAAACACCGTGATTGTTATTGAACACAATCTTGATGTAATCAAGAGTTCCGATTGGATTATTGACATTGGTCCCGAAGGTGGATCCAGAGGTGGGGAAGTAATTGCCGAGGGCACTCCAGAGCAAGTTGCAAAGATCACCAAATCGCATACTGGCAAATTCCTTAGAGAGATTCTCGGATAGCCATGGCAAACGAGGTTAGTTTCAGGCCAGCCACTGGAGACATACCAACTAACCCTGGTGTTTATCGTTTCTTGGACGCAAACGGCCGCGTACTCTATGTAGGCAAAGCCAAGAATCTAAGGGCACGATTGAGTTCCTATTTCGCGCCACTACACACACTTCAAGAGAAAACTAGGCGCATGGTCCAGTCTGCAGCCGATGTGAATTGGACTATCGTGAAGTCCGAATTTGAAGCGTTACAGCTTGAATTCACCTGGATTAAGGAATTCGATCCACCTTTCAACGTGCGGTTCAAAGATGATAAGAGTTATCCATATCTAGCTATCACGATGTCCGAGGAGGTGCCTCGGGTTCTTGTACCTAGAAATAGGGATAGAAAAGGTTCCAAGTATTTTGGACCCTACACGCAGTCATGGGCGATTAGAGAAACTGTTGACACCCTACTCAAGGTTTTCCCAATGCGCTCCTGCTCGCAGGGTGTCTACACTCGTGCACAGCAGACCAATCGACCATGTTTACTGGCCGATATAGCGAAGTGTTCAGCGCCATGTGTGAAACGAATCAACACAGAAGAACATAAGAAGATTGCCAAACAATTTGGCGATTTCATGCAATCAGGTGATGAGAAGTACATTGAGGTTCTTAAGGATCAGATGGCTGCGGCTTCCGATAATCAGCAGTACGAGTTGGCCGGAAAGCTTCGGGATGACATAACCGCATTGGAAACGGTACTTGAAAAGAGCACCGTAGTTTTCACTGACCACACTGATGCGGATCTTTTCGGGATTGCCGATGACGAGTTGACTGCCGCAGTAAGCCTGTTTAGGATTCGCGGCGGCAGAATTCGAGGAGCTAGAGGCTGGGTAGTCGATAAGGAGATAGAAAGAAGCACTGAAGAGTTAGTTGAGTACCTGTTGCAAAACGTCTACGGCAGCGAAGCGCTACCGACTGATGTTCCAAAAGAGATTCTCGTTCCCGTTCTCCCAACTGACTCAGGAAGCGTTACAAAATGGCTGACCGGACTTCGCGGAAGCAAAGTCGACCTTCGAGTTCCACAAAGAGGAGACAAGCGAGCTCTAGCCGAAACAGCACTAACAAATGCAAAGCATGCGCTTAACCTCTACAAACTAAAACGAACATCGGATTTCACTGCCAGAAGTGATGCTCTTGCTCAATTGCAGAAGGCACTGGGACTCACAACAGCTCCTCTTCGAATAGAGTGCTTTGACATATCGCACTTGTCCGGCACAGGAATTGTCGGTTCTATGGTGGTCTTTGAGGATGGTTTAGCAAAAAAGAGCCAATATCGTAAGTTCAACATTGAATCTTCAACAGATGACACCGATTCGATGTATCAGGTTCTTTCAAGACGTTTGAAGTATCTAGCCAGTGGCATCACAGAAACTGACAACAAATTCAGTTATCGTCCAGGTCTGTTGGTTGTCGATGGAGGTCAACCTCAGGTCAATGCAGCTAAGCGTGCTTTAGATGACGCAGGTATAGATGACATAGCGGTTGTCGGACTTGCCAAGCGATTAGAAGAGATCTGG
>JBJTHM010000160.1:0-6380 GCA_046094465.1 Rhodoluna sp.
GGTCTTGTCTGATCCCGCTGGTCAGAACATAGAAATGGTGCGAGAAGTTAGAGACGAGATCAAGGTTTTAGTCTCAGACTTGATTGCTGAAATAGACGCCAAGTAATTACTTTTTAGTAACTTTCGTTTTAGCTTCAGAAACTTTCACAGTTGCTTCCCTTTTGACATCGGAAAGCTTTTTACCTAGCTCCCTGCCGAGGTCTTCTGGGTCTAGATTCAGATTGATTTTTGTGCCAACCCTGGTTTCTAACCAACTGGCGGCACTGGTTAGAAGATTAGAAATGTTCTCACCTAGTTGATCGGCTTGACCAGATACGAAACTTGCCCCGAACTTACCAAACCATTTAGCAGCCTGAGCCAAACCCGTTCTATTTAGCGAATAGGTGCTGGTCTTACCCCTAACTGAAACGCTCAGCAACTCTGTTTTGACTAGCATCTTGAGGTGTTTATCTAAAACCGGTGCAGTGAGCTTCAGCGATTTATTTATCTGAGCGGTGGTTAGCGGCTTATTAGCAACAAGTTCCAGAATTTCTCTGCGCTTTAAATCTGCTAGAGCATCAAAAACATCTACCATTTATCTAGATCATCTCCTGAGCTATTTCTTTAGCGCGTGCTAAAGCCGCGCTGGTGGCACTAAATAAAAGTTCTTCAAGTTTGCCATCTTCTAAAGTAGCAATTGCTTTCATAGTTGTTCCGTTAGGGCTAGTAACCTGCCTGCGCAGTTCTGCTGGATCACCGTGCTGTTTCACAATCAATGAAGAAGCACCGTAGAAGGTTTCCGTTACCATCAGATAAGCCTCATCGTAACTAAATCCATGAGATATTGCGGCCTTGATAAATTCTTCAATAAAGAAAAACACATATGCAGGCCCTGAACCAGAGATGGTTGAAAGCGCATCAATCTTTTCTTCAGCAACTACAAGTGTTTTACCAACGGTTGCAAAAAGACTGATTGCAATATCAAGTTGCTCCTGAGTAACCCCGGTTCCCTTAGCGATGCCGGTGACACCTTTACCAATCAAAGCTGGGGTGTTTGGCATCGCTCTGATAACCGGATTACCCGAGACATGCTTTTGCATGGTTGCAGTAGTTATTCCGGCGGCCACTGAAACTACCAGAGCGCTTTCCGCTAAAACATCTTTGATCTCATCTAAAACCTGCGTGATGTATAGGGGCTTTACAGCTAAGAGGATTAGGTCGGCACCTTCAACAGCCAGAGCATTGGCATTTGGTTGATAATCCGAGGAGTAAGCAATCACCTTGTGTTTTGTCGCCAGTGCCTCGGCGCTGGGTTTAGATTTAGCGGTAACCCGAATTTGCTCTGGTTTATAGCCGTGATGCAGCATGCCGCTGAGAATTGCCGTTCCCATCGAACCGCAACCAATAATTGCAACTGTTTTTTGCATAAGACTAGTTCAGCACAAACTGAGTGCTGTTTTCGCTTATTACGCCATTTACCTCAGCGGTCAGGTTGTAGCTGGCACCACCGGCTGTGACCGTTGGTTGCCCATCGGCAATTGAACATCCGGAAGATGAAGATCTGACTCTTTGCCAGTCTGAGGCAGCATTTGCAACAGGTTCAGAAGGTTTGAGCATTACGAAGTAGTCTTCCCGTGGTGTTTCAAGTTTGCAGTCTTTTGAGTTCCAGATGTTATCGCTACCACTTTTCACAGAGAAGAAAGTTACCTTTGGACCCGCATTGAATTTACACTCCACAGTTCCAGTGTTGGTAACGGTGAACCAGAAGTATGGATACTGATTTGCATCAAAAGATCCTTGGTATTGCTTATTGGCTTTACCAACGTGAGCTTCAACTCTTATCTGCTGTGGTTGACAATCCCCACCGGCAACCTGGTTGGGGGATTGATTTGGATTGAAAATACCACCAACCCAACCAATCACACCGTTGACTAAAGCTATACCTCCCCAAACTAAACCGCCGAGAACTAAAAGAACTATGACGCGTCTTGTCCAAAGAACACTGGGTCTGGGTGGGTAATAACTCATGGGTTAATTGTGCCAGCGCTTTGGCTCAGAGCAGGCGAAGCATACGGGTGTTGCCAAGAGTGTTCTGTTTTACCCGAGCCAAATCCAAAAACTCAGCAATGCCATCGTCAGAAGATTCGACCATTTGAGCAAAAGTTTCCTCATCAACAGGAACATCACTGATGGTTTCAAAACCACAGCGGGCAAAGAACTCAGCTTCAAAAGTCAGACAGAAAACCCTGGTAATTCCTAAAGAGAACGCTCGCTCAATTAGAGCCTCAACTATGGCTTTACCAAGACCAAGCCCACGAGCCGAACTATCGACCACCAAAGATCTAATTTCAGCAAGATCCCCCCACATCACATGCAGGGCTCCTGCCGCTATTACTCGACCTTCAGAGCTTTCTGCAACCACAAACTCTTGAACCCGCTCATAGAGCGAGACCAGTTGGTGCTGCAAAAGGACATTGCTATCCACCAGAGGTGAACGCATTTCCTGAATGGCAGGGATATCCGTTGTTCTAGCAGGTCTAATTCGATAATTGTGGGGCACTGCTAAATGCTAGCAACCTGACGTTCATTTGAGGTGAATATGAACTCACCGGCAACGACATCAGCCACAACATCACTGGCGTTCTTGATGACTCCCTGAAGGATACTTTCTGAGATCTTGTCCTCAATCTCTCGCTGAACAGCACGACGAAGTGGTCTTGCTCCTAAAGCAGGATCGTAACCAAGTTCAATCAAGCGCTCCTTAGCCGCTTCGGTTAGCGTCAAGGAAATATCGCGCTCTTCTAGACGGTTGTTGAGCTTGCGAACAAATAGATCCACAATCTGCATGAGCTCTTCCTTGGATAGCTGTGGGAAGACAATTACATCGTCGACACGGTTTAGGAACTCAGGCTTGAAGTTCTTCTTCAACTCATCGTTAACCTTTGCCGCCATACGCTCAAAGTCATTCTGCTGGCTACCTTCCAGGTTGAAGCCTAGAGCTCCTCTGGTGATGTCCTTGGTGCCCAAGTTGGTAGTCATGATGATGATTGTGTTCTTGAAATCCACCACTCTACCCTGACCATCAGTTAGACGACCCTCTTCCAAAATCTGCAACAGCGAGTTGAAGATATCTGGATGAGCCTTCTCGATCTCATCGAAAAGCACAACGCTGAATGGCTTACGGCGAACACGTTCGGTTAGCTGACCACCTTCATCGAAGCCAACATATCCTGGAGGAGCACCAAATAGACGTGAAACAGTGTGCTTCTCGGCATACTCACTCATATCCAGTGAGATAAGCGCGCTCTCGTCATCAAATAGGAACTCTGCAAGAGCCTTAGCCAGCTCTGTCTTACCAACACCGGTAGGACCAGCAAAGATAAACGATCCGGATGGACGGTTAGGATCTTTCAATCCAGCACGCTGGCGACGAATGGCTTTGGAGATAGATTCCACAGCCTGCTTTTGACCGATAACTCTCTTGTGTAGTTCTTTCTCCATGAATACCAATTTGGCTGATTCCTCTTCAGAGAGTTTGAATACAGGAATACCGGTAGCTGCTGCCAAAACTTCAGCAATCAAACCTTCATCAACGACTCCCTGAGCGGCTACGTTACCGTTACGGAACTGCTTGGTGAGTTTAGCTCGCTCAGTAGTTAACTTTTTCTCGTCGTCACGGAGTTTAGCTGCACCTTCATAGTCTTGGCTCTCGATTGCCTTCTCTTTGTCAACTCGGACAGCAGCAATCTTCTCTTCAATCTCACGAAGCTCTGGTGGTGAAGACAGAATTGAAAGTCTCAACCTAGCCCCGGCTTCGTCCATTAGGTCAATCGCCTTATCTGGCAAGTGACGGTCTTGAACATAGCGGTCAGAAAGCTTTGCGGCTGCAACCAAAGCGCCATCGGTGATAGAAACCTTGTGGTGTGCTTCGTAACGATCACGCAAACCTTTAAGAATGTTTATGGTGTGGGCAACGGTTGGCTCAGCAACCTGGATTGGTTGGAATCTTCTTTCCAAAGCAGCATCTTTTTCAAAGTATTTTCTAAATTCATCAAGTGTGGTTGCACCGATAGTTTGTAGTTCACCGCGGGCAAGCATCGGCTTCAAAATCGAAGCAGCATCGACCGCACCTTCAGCGGCACCGGCACCAACCAGGGTGTGAATCTCATCAATGAAGGTGATGATATCCCCACGGTTTCTGATTTCCTTGATTACTTTCTTGAGTCTTTCCTCAAAGTCACCACGGTATCTAGAACCCGCAATAAGTGATCCGAGGTCAAGCGTGTAGAGCTGTTTGCCCTTTAGTGTCTCTGGAACGTTTCCAGAAACAATTGCCTGAGCCAAACCCTCAACCACTGCGGTCTTACCAACACCTGGTTCACCAATCAGGATTGGATTATTCTTTGTGCGGCGAGAAAGAATCTGCATGACTCGTTCAATCTCTTTCTCACGACCAATAACGGGATCTAGCTTTCCTTCAACTGCGGCAGCAGTTAGGTTCTTACCGAACTGATCTAGAACCTGCGAACCCTTTTGTGGAATTTGTTCGCCACCAACTGTTGCAGACTCTTTGTTATCAAAGCCCTGCAGCATCTGCTGAACCTGAGCTCTAACCTTGTTGCTGTCTGCACCTAACTTGGTTAGCACTTGGGCAGCAACGCCCTCGCCCTCTTTAATAAGTCCAAGCAAAAGGTGTTCGGTGCCGATGTATGAATGACCTAACTGCAGTGCTTCACGTAGAGAAAGTTCCAAAACCTTCTTAGCTCTTGGAGTGAAAGGAATGTGTCCAACCGGAGTGGACTGACCTTGACCGATGATCTCTTTGACCTGGTCGCGCACTGCCTCCTGAGAAATACCAAGCGCTTCTAGCGCCTTAGCAGCGACACCTTCACCCTCGTGAATCAGTCCAAGCAGAATGTGCTCGGTACCAATGTAGTTGTGATTAAGCGACTTGGCCTCTTCTTGAGCCAAGACAACGACCCTGCGGGCCTTATCGGTGAATTTCTCGAACATCTTTTACTCCTTTGGCACTTTTATAGTGCTTACAAAGAAGATAACCCCGTTTGCCCCCGTTTATTCGGGCTGTTCGCCAATGGGGGAACTGTTCTTAGCTGCCTTAGCCCGCTCCTCAGCCTCAATCTGAGCACGAACCTTACGCTCTTTGGCATCTGCCCCGATGATGGATTTGAACAGGAAGTAGACGATAAAGCCCATACCGATAGGCGGTAAAAGAGCCAGGAGTGCTGGTCCTAAGATATCCCAGTTCATTACTTCACCAGAGGGAACATGATGGTTTCACGAATACCTAGACCGGTGAGTGTCATCAGTAGGCGGTCAATACCCATTCCCATACCACCTGATGGTGGCATACCAAACTCAAGTGCTTTTAGGAATTCTTCATCAAGTTTCATTGCCTCTGGATCTCCAGCTGCAGCTAGCCTTGCCTGTTCAACAAAGCGTTCACGTTGAATAACTGGGTCAACTAGTTCGGAGTAGCCGGTAGCTTGCTCATAGCCGCGAATATACAAATCCCACTTCTCGACAACCCCTGGGATTGATCTGTGGTTACGAACTAATGGAGAAGTATCGACCGGGAAGTCCATTACAAATGTTGGTCTTTGCAGGTTGCCTTTAACAAAGTGCTCCCACAATTCTTCAACATACTTACCGTGCAGTGGGTGATCTATCTCTAGACCTTCTTTATCAGCAAGTTTCTTCAAGACAGATATGTCAGTCTCTGGAGTGATTTCCATTCCTGCTGCCTTGGATAGCGATTCAAACATCGAGATGCGATCCCATTCACCAGATAGATCGTTGATCTCACCATCTTCTAGTTCAACCTGAAGTGTTCCAAAGACATCCATCGCAGCATTTTGAATCAGTGCTTGAGTCAATTCCGCCATGGTGTTGTAATCGCCATATGCTTCGTAGGCTTCCAGCATCGCGAACTCAGGCGAATGTGTTCTATCTGCACCCTCGTTTCTGAAATTACGGTTGATCTCGTAAACTCGATCAATTCCACCGACAACGGCACGCTTTAGAAATAACTCCGGTGCAATACGTAAAAACAATTCAGTATCAAAAGCATTCGAATGGGTCTTAAATGGTCTAGCCGACGCCCCGCCGTGAATTGTCTGCAGCATCGGCGTTTCAACCTCGATGTATGTTCGATCGGTAAAGGTCTTCCGCATCGACTGCATAACCTGGCTGCGGATTTTGACCACCTCGCGAGCTCGATCACGGACAATCAGATCAACATACCTGTGTCGTACCCGATACTCTTCACCGAGTTCATTGTGCAGGTTAGGTAGCGGTCTGATTGTTTTAGCAGCAATCTTCCAAGCGTCGACTAAATCTGAAAGTTCGCGGCGCTTTGAAGTAATGAGTTCACCAGAAACAAA
>JBJTHM010000161.1:0-2956 GCA_046094465.1 Rhodoluna sp.
TATGGCCAATCTGGTTCTAGCTGGTGGTAGAGATACCGTGGTCAAACTCATCTCTGGCTGTTTATGGCACTTAGCCAATAACTCCGAGCACAGGAAACTACTAAAGAGTAATACTGAACTAATTCCTGACTTTGTTAATGAGATGGTCAGGTTTCTTTCTCCCCTTCCGATGATGCATAGAGTTGATTTTCAAGAAACCGGTGAGGCTACAGAACCCAAATATGCCTGGCTTTCATTTATTTCTGCCAATCAGGATGAAACAGCGATACCAGATCCTAAAGAAATAAAGCTGGATCGAGGAGCAAATCCACATCTTGGGTTTGGCTACGGTAGGCACTCATGCATCGGCATGCACCTAGCTCAACTAGAAGCAAAGATTGTTCTAGAAATTTGGCTAAGTAAGTTCAACTCATGGGAAGTTCTACCTGAATCAGAATTGTTCTTTGATTTCGAAGAATATAAATTCATTCCTTCTAGGTTTCATAAACTCAAGCTCAAATTAATCTCTTGACTTTACTCTAAATATCTATACACTGTGTCTATACATTAGCAAAGGACAGAAAGATGAGTAAAGAAGTGATTCAGAAAATAGATGCGCCTGCGAGCGGATCAAAAGAAATCATCCAGTCCAAAGCCTTTATGAACGGTGGAAGCCAGGCTGTTCGCATACCTGCAAAATGGCGGTTTGACTCAGATGAACTCGAAATTGAATACGACGAAGCCAGCAAAACAGTAATGATAAGAGCTTCGACCAAAGCCCAGAAAAAGGCAGAATTTATTGCTCTGGTTAGATCCCTCACCGAGGCTGAGAGAGAAGAAGTTGAGGCCGACCTATCGGCCTTCCAGCGTGATAGCACTCTCTGGAAGCCAAGTGAGGAAATGGAAAAGTTTATGGAAGAGACTAAATGAGGTATCTTCTGGACACTTCCACACTGGTAGATATCTTCAGGGGAGATAAAGAGGCCCTATTCAAGCTGGACATGACCCCGATTCAGGATGTTCTCACCTCAACACTGGTAATTGCAGAGATCGTGGCTGGAATGCAGGGAGGTCGGAAGAGCTCACCTTCTTACAAGCTCTCAGAGAGTTTCGTGAATTACGTGAACATCGAGGTTTTCGATAAAGCAGCAGCTAAGCAGGCAGGTTACTTATTGAGTGTTTTAGCTAAGTCAGGTAAACCTATTGGTCAGATCGACACCCTGATTGCAGCCCATGCCCTATCTCTGGATGCCGTGTTGGTCACAGCAAACACCAAGCACTTCGCCCGAGTACCAGGACTAAAAGTTGAAAATTGGTCTAAGCGAGCCAAGAACTAATTTCTAAAACACAGCTTACAATGTTGTAATAATACTACATAGCAATTATGCTATGTATATGGGACGTAAACCTAAAGCAGATGAGGAGCTGATCTATAACAAGCTCGAGCAGGTAAGAACTAAAGCCAGCATGACCAGGCAGCAACTGGCTGATGCGGTAGATGTTCATTATCAAACCATTGGCTACATCGAGAGAAACGAGTATAGCCCGAGCCTCGTGCTCGCCCTGCGCATAGCAAAAGCGCTAAACAAAAAAGTAGAGCAGATCTTTAGTTTGGAGGATAACTAATGACAAACAAAAAACAGAAAACCTATAGGCAGCAGATAAGAGATCTCGAAGCCCAGATAGAGAAACTCACAGGATCCTTGACAACAGCCATCCAGGATAATCAGGAAGAAATCGAAGATGAGATGATCAACTGGCTCAGAAACGACGAGTCTTTTGCTGGCTTTAGGAACACTTATGCAAGGGTGTTGATTTCCCTGCTATCAATTGTGGTCCTGTTTGGCTATGGCTATTACGCATTTATGAACCCTGAATTGTCACTTTGGTATCTGGGTTTAATCTGCCTAGTGCTAGTCATGCAGGCGATATCGGTTAGATTTGTTTTCAATTTTGATGAAAAATCTTCTAGGGCATATTCAATGTTTGCGAGGTTCTTCACAATCAAGCCATCTACCAGGCGCACCATCCTTGACGAATACCAACTTAGGCGCAGAGACAAAGCCCTGCAACGTGCCCACGGGTCTTTTGTTGGGCTTCTAGGCTTAGCTTTAGTGGGAGCTTTTCTCTACGGTTATCAGGAGTATTTCTTCGGAGAAAAGGAATTCTCATTCACCCCAATGCCGGATGCTGTTTATAGTTTTTCGCTAAGTGGTGGACAGTTTCTGGTACTTGCTTTCTTTATTTCAGGTTGGATCTCGCTGCAAAAGTATTGGTCTTACGGAATCAAGGGCGAACCCTTTCTTTCCAGAAGCGAATCAGAGAAACTCAGAGACAGTTAACTAAGATTCTCATCAGCCCAGATTTCAATAGCTGATTTGATGTATTTAGCTAGACCCGGCGCGAAGGACTCATAGGTTGCTTCGAAGGCCGGGTCTAGGACATATGTCAAAGCAAGTGATTTATAGTCCTGTTTATTAGGGTTCCAGAACTGGCAGACGAACTCATAGTGCTTTTTGATTTGTTCCTGGACCAACTGGTCAGTTATCTCAGTGCCTATACCCATGAGCCTGGCAACTTCAGTTGCTATCGCATCATGCTGGGCTTTGTATTCTGCTTGCTGTTTAGCGGTATAGGCATCGTGGATGCCTTGAATCTGGCGGGACTCTCTTTCGAACACTTTATGGTTCTAGGCGGTTAGGTCCACGGAATAGGTAACCAACTTCACGAATGTTGGTCTCGTGAACAAGAAGCATTACCACTCTTAGTAATCCCATACCGAAGCCACCGTGCGGCGGAGCACCGAATTTGAAGAAGTCGATATAGGACTGTAGTCCCGCTGGATCAAGACCCTTACTCTTCGCCTGTTCAATTAGAACTTCTAGTCGGTGCTCTCTTTGAGCTCCGGTAGTAATTTCAGTTCCACGCCAGATCAGGTCATAGCTCTTAGTAAGTCCTGGGTTATCAGCGTGACGCA
>JBJTHM010000162.1:0-13487 GCA_046094465.1 Rhodoluna sp.
CAATTACATCCTGCGAAAGATCTGTAATCCAAGCGGCGACTTGAACGTAAAGTCCATTGCGAGCTATTGGGTCTAAGCCAGTGATGTCGAATTTAGCAATTCCAGATTTATCTGTGGTTGTAGATACAAGGAGCTGATCATTTGGAGACTTATCAACTCCAGCAGTACTTTGATTCCCGACTCTTACTCTGGCATTTGATCCGGCGTATCTCTTGCCAACGCTGAGATTCACAATCTTGTCAGGGGTAGCTCTACCCTTGCTATCTGTAATCAGGTAGTTCAACCGGACTGTGCTCAGTGCTTGAACTTTCGCGACCCTAAAGCTCAAACCTTCCTTAAACCAACCGCTAGCAACCCAGCTATTTGCCGAAGTTGCATCGCTTGTTGAGTTTGAATCATTGAAGTTCTGCAATCTGATTGTCCACGGACCGGTGAACTTAACTGGAGGCTGTATCGGTGAAGTAGCTGCTATGATCACTGTTTTGCTAACAGTTTTTGCAGCTAGGTAATTGGCAGATCCAGCATTAGATGCTCTAATAGTGCACTTACCAAGTTTGATTGCAAACACCTTATTTTCTTGCAAAATGCAAGTAGTTTTAGTCAAACTGGTTAGTGTCGTCCGGCCGGTAGATTCGGTTGTGGTTATTTCCGCCTCCGGATTAGCCATTGAGAGCCAACCAAAATCAGCAATCGAAATTACATTTGGAGCTTTAGCGATTTGAAAACTTCTCGTAACAGACCTCGCTGCTTTATACCCAGCAACTCCAGGGTTTGTGGCGGTAAGCCGACAGGTTCCAACGGCAAGGATCTTTACCTTTCTTTCACTAGACAGAACACAGACCTCAGGCGTGATTGCAGTAACCGAAGTCAGACCGACGTATTGAGTAATGTCCAAAGTTTTGTCTGGATCTCCAAAGACAGATTTTGTTGGAGTAGTGAAAGTGATTACTGTGCTGGGTAGGCTTGCTGCCTCAGCAAGGTTGTTCATGCTAGCAAGAGCGCTTGCTACACTCAACAGGCAAATCAATCTTTTCACCGTTTCAGCCTACGCTCTTTGAAAGCCCTTATCATGGCTGAGAGTCAGGCTTATACTCGCTTAGTTTTAGGGTTTCGCGTAAAACTAAACTAGTTGTATGACGCCGATCATTTACAGAGCTGGAACCTCACTGGAGGTTAGCGTCACTATTGCCGAGTTGGGGCTCGTGATACTCTTTCTTGGATTTCTTTCTTGGCTAGCTCTAAGACTCAAAATCTCAAGTGTTCCGCTGTTTCTTGCCGCTGGACTAGCCCTAGGTAAAGGTGGTTTCTTTCCACTGAATGTCAGCGAGCAATTTCTTTCAATCGGTGCCGAGATTGGGGCCATACTCCTTCTTTTAGTTTTAGGGTTTGAATACTCGGCAAGGGAACTGGTTGACTCCATGAAAAAGCGCTGGGCAGCAGGTTTGATTGATTTACTCGTGAACACTGTTCCTGCTGCAGCGCTCGCTCTGATACTTGGTTTTGGACCGCTCGGGGCTTTCGCGTTTGCTGGAATCATGTTCGTCTCTTCATCTGGTATCGCAAGCCAACTAATTCGAGAATCAGGTTGGTCCCGATCGAATGTGGCAAAACGAACCACGAGCGTCCTGGTTTTTGAAGATCTAATGCTTGCACCATACTTACCGATGCTGGTGGCTATAAGCCTTGGTGTTGGAGCAGCTACCGGATTTATCTCTGTTGGAGTAGCGCTACTGGTTACCGTTGCAGTTTTTCTTTTTGGACTTGGAAGAGAAATACCTGGTCTTCGAAGTTTGGTTCACAGTGGTCCCGGCGTTCTGCTTCTTTTGGTTTTTGGACTTGCGCTGGCAGCTGCAGGGCTTGCTTCTGCGGTTGGCTTCTCAGGAGCTATCGCTGCGTTTCTTGTTGGTTTACTTTTCACCGGTGAGGTTGCAGAGTCACTTCGTAACCGTTTTGCTCCGTTGAGGGAAATCTTCTCTGCATTGTTTTTCCTATTCTTCGGGCTTAGTATTGCTTTTCAAGATGTTCTCACCTTCCTACCAATAGCAATTTTGTTCTCTGTGCTAGGAATTGCGGGTAAGTTCTATGTTGGTTGGTGGATAGGTCGAGACATGACAGATCCTATGAGTTGGAAGAGGATAGCTGCATTCCTATCCTCTAGAGGCGAGTTCTCCATGATTATTGCCAGCACCGTTGTCGCCCAGGTAGCTTTTCAAGGAATCAAAGAAATCACTCTAGGTGTGGTGGTCTTGACCACGGTGTTTTCCACACTCGCGATTAGAGCATTCAGGTCGCGTCTAGAACACTAGGGAACTAAGGATATTTGCTGACCTGAAGTGATGAATTCCTTATTGCCAAGTGTGTCTCGCATACCAAGCCAAATCTCGAAGTTTCTCGAAGGTAAGTTTTCTCTAAAGACAAAATCTTGGCGGTAGGTAGCCTTCTTGCTGTCGCCTTCAATCAATACCGGATAGCCAACCGCTGTTGCGTATTGTGCTCCATCCCAGAAGCCACCTGGTTTTGCAGCTATGAAAGCATAAACTTCTTGGATTCCGGTTTCATCCTCGAAAGACATCGTAATCGAGAACTTTCCACCAGCTACTAGTTGGCCAGAGACCTCAATGTTCTTAAGCTGTGGAGCGGCATTGTCATCAGAGCCACCGCTTACAGTGAAAACGAAGGTTGCTCCCCAAATAGTTGTGTTGCCAAATCGATCGCTGGCGTTAACAAACAAACTGTATTCACCGTTGACTGCATCTTCAGGTATTTTGCAATCCAGTCCGTATGAACCCATGTATTCATCACCAGACAACCGATTCGCAACTACTCCAAAGCCACACCAGCCAGTAATCCAACCTGGTGCGCCACCAATTGAAGCCCAACTCATATTCACACCCGATTGATCTGAGAGAAGCCACTGAATCGAAGAAAGATTATCTCCAGCCTTCAGCTGTCTGACATACTGGGCGGTTGGTTCAAGAACCGGAGCAATGGTGTCGATTGAGCATTCGTCCGTGTGCACATCGGTTGTATCTTTACTGCAGGTGTCTCTTCCTTCACCTGAGGAAATAGTGTCTCTTGACTTTCCGCCGTCAAGATTGTCGTCACCATCGCCACCCTGAAGTTTGTCAGAACCGTTCCCTCCGTGAATGAGGTCACGATCTTCTGCTCCTCGCAAGTCATCATTTCCATCATCGCCCTTGAGAGTGTCTAGGCCTTGGCCTCCATCAGCGAAATCGTTTCCAGTACCACCCTCAATTTGGTCAGTGCCAGCACCACCAAGAATTCGATCGTTCCCTGCTCCTCCATTTAGACGGTCGTCTTGATTCAAACCTTCTAGGATGTCATTCCCCGGGCCACCATCGAGTGTGTCATTTCCATCTGCACCCACCAGGTAATCATTACCTGCACCGCCAAGAAGGATGTCAGATCCAGAAAGTCCATGTATGCGATCATTACCTCCAAGTCCACAAATAACATCGGCAGCGCTGGTGCCGACCAAGGTGTCGGCTTTGGCTGTACCGGTTATGGTGCACTTAGGCTCTGTAGCCAATGCCGGGCTAGAAACGATAACTAAATTGGTCCCCAGGGCAAGTAATAAGGTGACACCTAGGGTTAGAGCTTTGCGTGGCATGAATCCCTCTCGAGTAGTTGTTACTTCGGTATGGTGGGGAACTTTCCAAAAGCCTACCCTTGATTCCCAACCGTCGAAAAGACGAATTTCACTTTCTCAGGAAACTCAGAGAGTTTAAAACTTTGAAAAATCTGGTGGTGGGAACAATCTGGGATAGATTTTTAGGAAGTAACTGTCCTGCAAGGGCAGTCCTTATGGCTATTATTGTTCTAGTCATGCTGTCTAGCAATGTTTGGTCGAGGTGGAGTGAACCCAGTCAGCCTCGAAAACCAGTCCTTGAACCGAAGAGTGGTTATCGAAGCTACCTTCTAAGGTTCATCACTTGAGTTTTAGATCCAGGGCTTAGGCTCTGGATCTAAAACTTTAAGCGTCACGAATAGAATGGGGGAGAGCAGGGAGTGAAATGACAGTTGCAATTTGGGTCATAATTATTACCTTCTTTTCAAGCGGCGTACTGCATTTAGTTAACCCGAGTGCTTTCATGTGGCTTATGCCACCTTGGTTACCCGAACCTATCTTTCTCATTTATCTGAGCGGTGTCTTTGAATTGGTTGCCGCTTTGGGTCTGATCCTCAAGAAGAAATGGTTCGGCTGGTTCGCGGCTGCAGTCCTACTAGGAATTTGGCCTGCAAACATTTGGTATGCCTTTAGTGTTCTAGATTCTGGGAATGCCGGGTTGATTACCGCTGCTTGGTTTAGATTGCCGCTACAGATACCGCTGATTTACTTTGCAATCAAGTTTGCACAAACTCACAAATCTATTAGCCGTGAATCAAGTAGGTGAGTTAGAAGGTTTCTCCACTAATTAGGAGACTTTTACTAAGCGGCTTAGTTTTAGGTCTTGTTGCTGGAATAACAGTTGTTGAGATAGACAACACAAATCTTGCAGTCTCAGTGCATAAAAACCATTCCTAGTGCCTAAGAGCCAGGCGGAAACAATCGCGGGGATTACTCCGGCGACTGAGCTACCAGCAAGAACTCCCACAAGAGCAAATTGTGAGCCACCACTAAACATCAAAAGAGACAGCAGCTGCGTTTGAATGAGACTTAGGCCTGCGGCTGAGGAGAGTGCGCCAAAGGAGATTCCATACAATCCAGTAGCCAAACCGACCACCAGAGACATGGAGATCACATTTGACTTGGAAGGATTCAATTTAGAGAAGAGCTAGAGCCAAGAAGATAAATATTGCAATAAAGATAGCGGGAGTCAGATATTTTGCCACGTAGAGCCAGATTGAACTTTTGACGATGCTTTTAGTGAGCCTTGATTGCTTATCAAGCTTGGCTAAATCTCTGGCTACCGCCTGCGCTTCATGGGCAGCAGAGAACTCGACCAAAGCTCCCAAGATGCCAGAAGCTAGCAATATGCCAAGCGTTGCCCAAATCGTGTATGAACCTGAGGTCTTTATCTGTGGTACCAGACCGACAGTTGTGATGAGTAGGAAAGTTGGGGCTAATTGAGCAATAATCAACTGGTTTCTTAGTTTTGCCCAGATCTCTAGTAGTTCTCTTTCTTTCATAACTAGAAGTCTAGGTGCCTTATGAACTCATGAGCCCTCGGGTAGGCTTACACAATGAGTAATTTAGAACGTCCTGAAATAGAACCAATGTTAGATCCAGCACCTGAGGTGCTGACCTTGAAAGACCTAGTAGTAGGGGAAGGTGCAGAGGCCCCACAGAGCGCTACAGTAAATGTCCACTACCTAGGAGTTGACTACGAAACTGGTGAAGAGTTCGACTCTTCCTGGGGTCGAGGCGAGTCCATTGAATTCCCCCTAAACCGCCTAATCAAGGGTTGGCAAGAGGGTATCCCAGGTATGAAAGTGGGTGGCCGGAGAATGCTCATTTGCCCTCCTGAGTTTGCCTACGGGCCTGTCGGTGGTGGCCACCAGTTGTCAGGGCGAACACTTGTTTTTGTTATTGATCTGCTTGGAGTTAAGTAGACAATTCAGGTGAAAATAACTACTCTCAGGTTCACTCTGAGAGTGACCTGAATGGTACCAAGATCCAAGCTTTTTTGGTTTTATAAACCCCTAGGCTTGAGATGATGAAGTCTATTTGTAAGCGCTTTCTTGGTTTATCCGTTGCCCTACTTGCGGGATTGGGAACAACAATCCAAGCGGATGCTGTAACGATTCCAACTACGACCATCAGCTTTCCAGCCCTTACAAAAGTGGTATTTGGCGCTCCAGATATTGCGTTGAACATAACCCAGAGTGCAGGTGTAACCACCGCAATTTCAGCTACCCCCAGTGTTTGTTCAGTGGTAAATAACCAAACAGTAAAGATTCTTAGCGCTGGAATATGCAGAATCACTGCCACCAACCCAGGAACTTCAACCAGTAAGCCAGCAAGAGTTGTGACTCGGTCGATGACTGTTTCAAAAGCACCTAACATCGTTACGCTGTCAGATTTTGCTTGGCTTTCAATGGCAAACCCTACAGCTGATCTCACTTTTACGCAGACAGCTGGAGCAACAGTACTCTCGACAACAACTACTAAGTACTGCACGCTTACCGGAAATCGAGTAACAGCTATCAAGGTTGGCACCTGCACAATTCGGGCGACCAACTCGGGGGATACAAATTACTTGGAAGCCAAGTTGGTTTCAAAAAGTGTGAAAATCGGCCTAACATCTTTGGTTCCACCTCCGGCACCTTTTGTTGGTCCATGGACAATTAGACAAACTTCGTTCAATGACACCAATTCTCAAAATGACACCAACAACGCCAACGCTTGGGTAGCCAAGGGCTGGTACCACCAGGGCCTGAGATTCCAGATTGCTCAAGTGCAAGTAAAATCAACAACGCGGATGAATTACCTTGTAACCGATGCTCTAGGTAGGCCGACTCCAAACAAATCTGTTTACCTTAGCGTTGGTAAAAGACACGGTGGCTCAAATGCAAAGGTGCAGGTTGGCACGCAGAGCACCTCTGGTGTTGATAAGAGCCCACTCGATCAACTCCTAATCACTGGAATCACCGATGAATCAGGGCTAGTTTCTTTTGACATCATAGGCTTGGATACCACTGCACGAGGTGGACTATACGTTCAACTGGCTGCTTGGATCACTGATTTATCTGTCGACACGATAGATATCACTAACTTGGAATACAGCATTCCTGTGGGTGGCTCCAGTGGGGGTGGTAGCACTAACGGTCCTCCTACTGACAAGACACTAATTTGGTCAGACGAATTCAACGGCGCAGTTGGAACCGCTCCGAACAGTGCCTTCTGGACTCCTGATTTAGGCGATGGCTGCAATAATCCAGCGGGATGTGGCTGGGGCAATGGTGAGGCTCAGGCCTATGCAGCCTGTGCTAATAAGCTTGATGGGAACGGCAACATGGTTATCTCTGCTACTACATCCGCAGGAGATTCAAGTTGCCTAACAAACAAGAACTGGACCAGCGGTAAGTTCACCAGTTTTGGTAAGAAGCACTTCGGATACGGATATTTTGAAGCAAGGCTCAAGATGCCTACCGGTGGAGGAACTTGGCCGGCATTCTGGACGCTTGGCTCTAACATTAATACAGTTCCATGGCCGGGTTGTGGTGAGTTAGACGTAGTTGAATATGCGGGAAACAGGCCTTTTATAAACACTTCTGCAGTGCACTACAGAAATCCAAGTGGCAACCACGAATACAAATCAGGAGCTCTAAATAACAGCATTGCTCTTGACCAGGGATTCCACACCTACGGCATGCTTTGGACCCCAACTGAGATTAGGTTCTTCATTGACGACCGTCAGACACTTTCGGTGAAGAAGAGCGATACTGGGCTGACTACCTGGCCTTTCGGCCCAAACTCTTCAGGTCAAGATCCTAAGATGTATGTGATTTTCAACCTAGCCATGGGAGGAAGTTACGGTGGTGGCATTGCTGGAGGCTACAACAAAGCTACTTTTACAATTGACTATTTCCGCTACTACAGCGCAAATGGCTACGGCTCAACTCCAACTAGTAACTAAGTTTTGATCCGCTAAGGGCCTTGAAATTAGCCCCTGTGACAGCAGATTAGTGGGTATGCTAGAACGCGATGGATCCCATCCATCTAAATCAGATTAAAAGGTTAGGAAAAACATGCTTAAAAGACTTTCAGCAGCCTCTGTAATTGGAGTAGTTGGTTTACTGGCGATCCCAGCAGCTGCGGCTACATTCTCAATCAACGAGCCTCTTTCAACCCCAGGTCCGCTAAGCGACGCTTGGGTAGTTTCAGGCAAAGACTTTACTCCTTCGGTTATCACAAACGCAGGCGACACGCCTGAAAATGCACTTCGACTTACTGAAGCTTCAAACGGTATCAGCGGTTTCGTGTTGTATGACACTGCTATCCCAACCAGCAATGGAATTGACATCACATTCCACCAAGCGCAGTGGGGTGGATCTGGTGCAGACGGAATCGTATTCTTTGTTAAGGATGCGTCCAACAGAATTTTCCTTCCAGGCGCAGCTGGAGGAAGTATGGGTTACTCCGCTGGTGTGGGCGATGATATTAACGGCCTTCCTGGTGCTCTATTAGGAATCGGCTTGGACGCGTATGGAAGTTTTGGTTACGAAGACGCCGGAGGAAGGGGATGTAACTCTGACTTCACTGGAACCAATGGTGAAGGAAACGTAAACGCAGTTACTCTGCGTGGTCCGGGTAATGGATTGGACGGTTATTGCCTTATAGCTAACAGCTACAAACTGACCGATAATGGCAAGCTGCCGCTAATCGATGACTACAACTCTAGAAAAGACGCTGACAGAAAAATTCGAGTAGTAATCGAAGCTGCAACTAAAGCTGATCCAATGGTCACCGTTTACTACAACGATGACCAGATCATCGAGGCTGCATTGCCTGATGCATTCGACAACGTTGCAAATGTGAACGTAGGCTTCACCTCAGGTACCGGTGGTCTAAACAACAACCACGAGGTTTGGGGTTTGACTAGCGTTGCTGCAGATCCTGTTGAAGAAGAGAAGCCAGTTGACGAGGTAGAGGAAGAGCTTGCTGACACCGGTTACGACGCAATTACCGTCTCGGCTATAGCTGCAGTCCTTCTGCTTCTTGGTGGATTCACAATTCGTGCATCAAGATCAATGAAGCGTAAGAACTAACAAATAGTTCACGAATAAACCCCTCGGTTCTTACCGAGGGGTTTATTTTTACTTTGCCATAGCTGCCTGGACCGTTTGGGCAGTTGAGACCTGGTAAGTTTATTACTCGAGTGGTTGTAACAATTTAGGTTGTATTTTTGCTAGTCTGCCCTGAGATAGTTAACTTTGGAAAGCTGGGCTCAAATAATCGCACAAGCAGCGTAGCTCTCTATGCGGCAATAGTCGGCCCTATCCAGTCAGCGCTTGCTTGGATTGTCGCTGGTTCGCTCTGGCCAGGCTATGACCAAGCTCGGCAGACAATAAGTGAACTAGCATCGCCTGAATCCCCAGTCAAAGAAACAATGTCCTCGTTTTTTGTCTTCGGCGGACTTCTTACCTTGCTGGTTGCCTTTTACGCTAAGTCGTTAGCAAAAGCTGCAAGAGTTGCCGAATCGTCAGGATAAGTAAAACCAGTCGGAGCCAACGCTTCTCCCGAATGTTTTTTGGTGCAAAAAAGTGAAACTCACTATTACTGTTCATGGTTTGAGCTCCCGACTCGTTTTGTCCCTAGCATACGTTTATGGGCCAGCAAAAACCGAGCGGAATCTGCTATCACTCCCTGGTAGGCCCCGTGGGAATCGAACCCACGACCCACGGATTAAAAGTCCGTTGCTCTAACCAACTGAGCTAGAGGCCCGTAAAACACAACTTTTCTATTCTAATCTTCGAATGTGCCTTATTTGAGCCCTACCCCAAGTTGCCAGTGATTTATTGGTGCTAACTTAAGATAGTGGCTCAAACCGGTAAAAGACTGGCTTTCAATGCTGGGCAGATAGTTGTTCTTGGGTTTCTTATTGGGAATCTAATTGGGACAGTTCTGCTCATGCTCCCGATTAGTTCCAGCGCTAAAGGTTCAGCAGACCTCTTGACCGCTTCTTTCACCTCAGTTTCTGCTCTATCCCTAACGGGTTTGACTGTAGTTGACACAGCAACATACTGGTCCCCTTTTGGCCAGTTTGTGATTATCGCCCTAATCAAGGTCGGTGGTTTCGGTGTCATGGCTGTTGGATCTCTTCTGGTTTTGATGCTCACGCAGAAGGTAAGCTTCAAAACTAAACTGACCAGCACAGCCGAACAAAAAGCGTTGGGTTTGGATGATTTCAGGCATCTCCTAATACGTCTATTTCAGATTTCATTAGCGGTTGAGGGAACGCTAACGCTGATACTTACCTTGCATTTTTGGTTGAACTACAAAGAAGATCTTCCTCAAGCACTGTGGCATGGAGTGTTCCACTCTGTTTCTGCATTTAACAATGCTGGTTTCAGCACCTTCGAAGGTGGCTTACAACGTTTTGTAACGGACCCCCTGGTTATTTACACAGTTTCAAGTGCAGCGATTATCGGTGGACTAGGTTTTCCTGTCTTGATCGAGCTAACCAGAAGGCTCATTAGAAGACTGCGTTTAGCAAGTTTCAGAGCAGCCGATCTTGGGTTTCAACTCTCGCTCAATGCCCGCATCGTGCTCAGGTTCTCTTTAGCTCTTTTGATTATTGGAGCTGTATTCACAGCGGCCATTGAGTGGAACAACCCTGGAACACTAGGCGCTTTAAGCTTTTGGGACAAGATTCATAACTCCTGGTTTGCTTCGGCAATGGCCAGAAACAATGGTTACGCAACGCTAGATTATGCTGAGTTCAATCGAGAGACCCTACTAGGAACTGATATTCTCATGTTCATTGGTGGTGGAAGTGCTGGAACCTCAGGTGGTCTTAGAATTGCAACCTTTGCTGTATTGATATACATTCTCATTGCTGAAATCAGGGGAGATAGCCGAGTCAATGCTGGTAACCGACGTCTAGGAGTTTCAGTCCAGCGCACCGCGGTTGCACTGACCACCCTCTCAATTGTCTGGGTTGCTGGAATGGTTGTTGCTATGCAGTTGATAACTGATTTTTCGACGGATCAGATCCTCTTTGAGGTTCTTTCAGCATTTGGTACCTGTGGCTTATCGACGGGAATCACCCCTATGCTTCCACCACCTGCGAAAATAATGTTGATGGTTATGATGTTCACTGGACGAATCGGTTTAGTCCTAGTTGCAACAGCATTGGCCAGAAGAGCTCACCCGATGACCTATAGATTGCCGAAAGAGAGGCCACTAATTGGCTAAGAAACTCAAACTAAATTCATCAAAGCACGCTTCCAGCGTTGTGGTTATTGGACTAGGGCGATTCGGTGGTGCCCTTGCCCAAGAACTCGTCGACTTGGGTCGTGAAGTGCTAGGTATTGACTCAGATGAGGCCAGAGTTCAGGAGTATGCGACTTATCTAACCCATGTGGTGGAAGCAGATCCAACCAACGAAGAAGCCCTTCGTGATCTTGGTGTTCAAGATTTTGATGCTGCAGTGGTAGCCATTAGTGCTTCAATTGAAACAAGTATTCTTACCGCCTCTATCCTGATGCAGTTGGGAGTAAAGCAGGTCTGGGCTAAAGCCGCCTCTGAGGCTCACGGAAGAATTCTCTCGCAGATTGGTGTTCATCACGTTGTTTATCCGGATAGTGATATGGGTAAGCGAATTGCCCATCAGGTTGGCGGTGACCAACTGGACTATGTTCAAATCGATGAGGGTTTCGTTCTAGCAAAGACTCGAGCTTCAGCGGATTTTGATGGTCAAACACTTGAGCAGTTAGGTTTTAGACGCAGACACGGAATCATCGTAATCGCCACCAGCGGAACCGATAACCACTACGAAGCTGCTGGACCGAGCACAGTGATCAGTGAAGGTGATTACCTAATCGTCGCTGGCCCTAAAGACAAGATTGATGAGTTCTGCGCAGAGTGATTAGGTAAAAAATAAACCCCTCGATTTCTCGAGGGGTTTATCTATTTAGCCTCTAATTAGTTTCTGCGATTCAGTACTCTTGATGCACCAAGGGTCAGAGAGCCTAGCAAAAGCAAGACTGCTGCGATTGACGAGACAGTGAATGCGTCGTAACCGGTGTCTGCAAGAGGTTCATCTGTGTCCTTAGGCTCATCATCTGGGTCAACCGGAGGCTCAATCAAGCTTGGGATGAATTCCACGTCGACTAGAGAGTTAGCTGGGGTCTGCTCTAGGTCTGAAACAGTGATGTTATCGAATTCGAATCCACCACCACTTAGCTCAATGCGGTCGAAGCTGACACCACTCATGCCGTAAACGTTTAGATAAACGAAAGGTTCACCACCGGCTCCTTTGTTTACAGGGTTTCCGTAGTAGTCAGATGAGTTATAGGTGTTGTTTCCGTCCAGAGAACCAACTGTTGCATTGGTGAGTTTCTGGATTAGTCCTGCAGTTGTCATAACGGCAACCTCTTCGCCGCCAGAGAAGAACTTAACCTGGTTGCTTGGGCTTCCTGCGCTCCACCATAAACCTAGATACTTAGCAGGTTTGGTCAAATCAATTGTGATGGTCTGGACATTGTCAACAGTGGTTGCATACTTACTTGAGACACCACCGGTTACTGGATCGGGGCTAGTTGAGGATGCGCCTCCATAGTCACCACCGTTATCGATTCTCATTGAACCAGTTACGTTTCCGATGCTCAACACGGTTGGGTTATCGCCTGAGTTGAAACCATCGAAGTTCTCAGTTGTGAAATTAGCAGTTAGGGGAGTTCCCTGGACTTTAGGTGCAGACATGTAAACGTAGACACCATAGTCATAGCCATTAACCGCCTGAGCGCTGGCTAGGGGAAGAGTGGCTAGGGCCACTGTGGACAAAGTGATTAGTATTTTTTTCATTGGACTAGTCTGCCAGATTGCTATTTTTTAGGCAATTTGCCACACTGCCTAGCCGGCAAACTCTATCGTGGCCGAAACTGCCCTCTTCCAACGAAGGTATTCATCTTCCAAAGCTACGCCAGGACTGAAAGTAGTTTCTATCTCATTGAGTTTTCCAAGATCGTCAATCGTCCAAACCCCGGTGCCCAAGCCAGCCAGATATGCAGCTCCAAGAGCAGTTGACTCAAGCTGTTTAGGTCTTTCGATTGGGATCTGAAGCAAATCTGACTGTATTTGCATGAGTAGGTCGTTTGCCGATGCGCCACCATCCACCCTGAGATCAACCAATTTGATACCAGTTTTTCCCATGCCATCGAAAACATCTCTGACCTGAAAGGCCAATGCATCTAAAGTTGCTCTAGCCAGATGGCCACGCTTGGTTCCTCTGGTTAGGCCAAAGACTGTGCCTCGCGCATCCGGTATCCAGTAGGGGGCGCCGAGTCCAGTCAGAGCCGGGACAAAGACAACCCCTGCACTATCTGGAACGCTCCTAGCAAGCGTCTCGATCTCTGCAGCTGTGTCAATTATTTTTAGTTCATCGCGCAACCACTGCACCGCTGCTCCAGAAACAAAAACTGATCCCTCATTGGCATACGTGATTTTGCCAGCTAATTGCCAGGCAACTGTGGTGATTAGACCATTGTCCAGAAGGATTGCATCACTACCGGTGTTCTGCAAAATAAAGGCACCAGTCCCATAGGTGCATTTAGCTCCGCCAATGTCAAACTGGGTTTGTCCAAACAGAGCTGCCTGTTGGTCACCAGCGATACCTGAGATCGGAACCCTTAAGCCAAAAAAGTCTTCGGTCTTACCAACCACGCCACTTGAGTCAACTGCTCTTGGAGCTGCATACCTGGCTGGCTTGGGCACCGGGGTTTGGACGATTGACGATCTTGGAAAACTCAATGAGATAGAAACTACTTTCAGTCCTGGCGTAGCTTTGGAAGATGAATAC
>JBJTHM010000163.1:0-4916 GCA_046094465.1 Rhodoluna sp.
TCCCAGGCCCGTCGCCAACTGCCCCAGCCCCAGCAATGGTTATAAATCGAGAAGCGATAGCTGCTGGTGCCCTGAGGGGGCTGACGATGGAAATGATGTGAGGAGATTGAGCCGATACGTGTGTCATAGCGGTAGCGTTCCAACAACTCCTGCATGTATGGAAAAAAGCTACTATCAGGGTGGACATCATCTTCAAGGACAATGCCCTCTGGTTCATTGTTGAAAAACCAGGAGATGGCAGATGCGACGCCCAGGCGACATCCCTGATTCAGATCAGAGTAGAGACGATGGACGTCATGGGTCCAAGTCGTGCCTTGGTCAGCGAGATCACGGCACTGGCGGACCAAACGATACGAGTCGGGATGTCCATCCAGCGGGCCATCAGACGCAAGATACAATCGAGTTGGCTTCTGCTCAGCGAGAATGTCAAGAAGACGCATCAGCGGCTTAGGCCGGTTCCAAAAAATCAGAAGGATCGGAACTGAAAACGAGGCCGCCATGCTTTCAATTGCCGCCAGTGGAACCGCTATCGATTCTAGCCGCCTCTCGACATTATTCCAGGCTTCAGGGAGAGAAGCATGAAAGTCTTATTTTTGCTGGAGCAGATTGAAGTCCTTGATCTACTCGAAGACCCTAGTGACGTCAATCCCGGTGTAGGCGGCACCAGCTATTTAATACCACAGCTGGCACATAGAATTTACTCAGAAACCAAACACAGAAGAAGCAACCAGATAGAGCTGGCATTAGGATGCTGGAATGGGCGAAGCACGCAGGATGACTACAATGGCGTCAGGGTCGTTAATTTGAAAGAACCCATAAATGATAAATGCCATGATCAAGTCGAAGAAGTTTTTGATATTACAATTGCAACCGGCGGCGCACTTGAAGCCATAGATACCGGCTTAGCAGAAATTAAGACAAAACAGATTGTCGCCTGGATTCACCACCCCTTTGACAAGCGCAAGATTTCAATCGCCAAAAAGCACAGAGCGCACATTGTATCCATAGGCGCAATTCAATATCTCAGCAATGTTCTTTACCAAGGCAGGCATATTCATATTGAAAATTTGTTTAGCCAAGCAAAGATCCAAGAAGCAGCGGCCGGCAGAACTCGCAAGGCAACGCCATTAGCAAAGAATGCAAATACTATTCACATCGGCTATATGGGATCACTCATTCCGAGCAAAGGTCTGCATTGCGTGCTTAATAATTGGGCATCAATCAAGGCAATCATGAGTGCACGGGGAAAATCTATCGTGCTCCACGTGATTGGCGGCTCGAAACTCTACAGCTATGAGGAAAGCCATCCATATTTACCCTGCGGAATTCACTACGGCGAGCGTCTCGAAAAACTGATTAATAATCAAGGAATAGAAGATGATGAAATCATTTTTCATGGAGTCCTTGGGAAAGAGCGCTATCAGCTCATGGCAGACTGCGACCTAGCGATCGTGAATCCAGACGGTTACGGAGAAGCCTTCCCTGCGACTATTCTTGAATGGCTAAGCTTGGGAGTACCACCCATTACTGCAAATAGGTTTGGCTTGGGCGATGTCGCACAATACATCCCTGAATTGTGCATTAAAAAGCCAAAACATATTGCAGATGCAATCGCTTACTGCTTGGATTTAGAGGTAGCTCAATTAAAAAGGCTAAGGCGCAAATGCATGCGCATTGCCTCGCTCTACGATTCCAAACAAAAACACATCATCGAACAGTGGATCTTCGCCCTAGAGTGCATAGCAGACAGCGAGAGCACCAACGATCCGAGAACACGAGGGGTCACACAAAATTATGCATTTCTATATGACGAATACCCTACTTTGCCGATGACATGCCAAATTTTTTACGACTACCTGGATATGCTTTGGATCGATCTAAAAAACAGAAGCAAACAATCTCAACGGCGCTTAATTTCCAAGCTGCGCAACATCCATAGATTGACACAGGCTCAGTCCCAAAAATAGACCCTGACAAACTAAAGCCCAGCCAAGGGCGAAAAGAGTCAATTAAGATCTTGATTCTTCAACAATAATTTACAGGCTTGAATGAGTGCGCGTGCACGCATATGTTGCGTATGGAATCTGAGAACTCTTCGTTGGCCCTCTCGGGCAATCGTCTCTCTCAGCACGGGATCTGATTGGAGGCGCCACAACGCTGAGCACAAACTCCAAAAACCGTCGTAATACAACACGGCTTGATCAGCTGGCAACAACTCCTCGAGTCGCGTATGAGGAGATAAACGGTTGGTGAGAACGCAACAGCCGCAGGCAGCCGCTTCAAATACCCTGCGCGTAATCTCCCCCCAACGAGCATACTGAAAAGCCACTTGGCCAGAAGAATAAAGCTGACCATTTGCCGTACCAATACATTGACGATTCACAAACCGTCGGCCAAGCAACATCTTCAGCCGGCGCGCATAACGGCGTCGGCCCATGGTGGTGACGACAAACTGGCAACGATCCACTTGATGATCTTCTCGAAACACCGTGGTGTCAGCCCAGTGCGTAAACCAAAGGCAATGGGCACCAAGGGAGCGCCAATGCTGGGCGGAGGCTGCATCAGGCGAAAGGCTCAGGTGAGATGCCTGAACCCTGAGGGCATTACACCAGCGGGTTTGTGGCTCATCCCCAAGTTCGCAAATCACTTTGAGCCCAAGCTGACGCTGCTCGATTTGATATCGCAACGCGAGTAACTGCCGATCCAATTCAGGGGCTGGTCCCGCTGAGAAAACCAACAAGGCATCGATCGAGCGTGCAACCATCTCCTCCAGAGGAGGCAAGCAAAGCGTCTGAGGATCTGCAAAGGAATAGCGGTACACCTGCACACCGCACGCTTCGAGGGCCTGCGCTAGGCCAAGGGGCGTGCTCCATTCATCGATAGAAGCAACAGGCTGATGAAACAAGACTGCAATGTTCATTAACGCACGGCAGAGATGCTGCTGCCAAAGCCAGATTCAAATGAGCCATGCTGAAAGAATGGCTGCTGCCAATGCCGAGAAGCACAGTCTGATTGACGACGGCAGGCGAAGATGGAAACGATATTAATCAGATGGTCAGCAGGTAGCTGAAACAGCCAGCGGTGCCGATGCAAAGCCAGTAGCCAATGACCCATCAGAGCATTAGACACCACATACGCACATGTTGTGTTCGTGCGTACATGACCAAATGTCCATCCATCAGGATGCACAACCATTGCTGAACTGGTCGGCAAAACCATGGTTGGTGGATAGCCACCCGCCAAATCGAAATACCATGACAGAGCTTCTGTCTGGGGAGTGAGCACGTCTTGCATCAACCGCAAGAGGCGCTCAGAGGTATCCGGGAGGATTTGCGCATCATCCTCAAGCACAAACAACCAGTCACAATGGGCAGCCAGTGCCGCTCTCCAGGCACTGACATGTTTACGAACCAAAATCCCCTCCATCAAGCAAGAGCGGTACTGGGCCCTCCACTCCTCCCGGGTGGCCAGGCCGAGACGCTTGAGAAGTCTCGGTGGCTCTAGCAAACACCGCTTGATACAGATCGGCAACGGGTCACGCCCTGAATGCCAGTTAAAGAAGATGTCTGAATAAACCTTGAGCAGCAGTCTTGAAGCCACCCACAAGCGCTGATGAAGCCGCACATGCAGAATCTCAATGACAGGCTGATCTGTAATTTCAACGAGGCGAATATCACACTGCTCAAATAGGGCACAGATCCTGGAACGACTGACAGCTCGCGCAGGCAGATGATGGTGAATCAAAGCGGCGAGGAATGCGTTTGCCATCGTCAGTCATCTCCCCGCACACCAAAGCGCGACAGCTGACGCTTCAAAAACAGCTTGGACTGAGTCAGACGACTGCTCGCCCGTTGACCAGCGTGATGAAGGTGATAGGGAATGGAGCGGTCAGAGGGTAATTGGATTTTGGCCTGGCTTTGGATAAAGCGGCATAGAGCCTCACAGAGCCGGCCGATATCAGGCATCGTGTGGAAAAGGGGCTGATCCACGATTTGCCGATACAAGTTATCATTTTGATCAATCTCTCGAATGCGATTAATCAATTCAGATGGCGACAGCACTGAAGCTTGAATAAAGCAATCTGGATTAAAATCGAGGGCCACAGAATCGTGCCCATAATAAATCGGTATTCCGCCTGCTATTTTCCCATGCAATAGCTTTTCCGTATGATAACCGTGGGAAATCGAGTTTTCATAGCACAACGAAAAGCGATAGTCAGAAAGAACTCTGACCTTAGCGAGTTCTCCATCTTCAATGGGGTTTTGCGGATTGGCTTTTCCAAAGACATCGACAGGTTTATAGGCTGAAACATGCTGGATGGCTTGCAGGCGCGATTGAACACGTTTTCCATAAACAATCGAGCAGAATTGATGTCGAGGATCAGCGGAAGATCGGAGGCTACGATTATCAACTAACCACTCAACTGGAACCAACCACTCCGGAGCTCCATAGGTGCCAACACCAAACCAATCAATGTACAGATGCCACAGCGGTAGCCTTAGATTCCTGCTTTCGCAGGAATCATGGCTAAAGGTCAGCGCGGCATGGCACTGATTGAAATTGGGCAATAGGTTTTCGCCTGTATAAAAGATCTTGAGGCAATCTCGGTAGCGCCGATGCACTTGGCCAAAGGGCCCATAGAACAGAACATCGCAAGCTTCCGGATCAACAACCTTGACACCATCTACACAGGCACGCAAAGCATGGACAAAGAAATTGTTTGAGGCGTCAAAAGGCTTCGGCGATGGCCAAAAATCAACAAAGGCAATCTTCATCGTCACCAGTAACAACCGTTCTCAACGGCTTGATAATTCAAAGGCCGATCAGAGGACAGCGGCCGGATCCAAGCCGCATTGACCAAAGCACGCTGGCTCGCAAAGCGCTCCCAGCGCTGTCCGAACACTCCAAACATCAAC
>JBJTHM010000164.1:0-2816 GCA_046094465.1 Rhodoluna sp.
GGATTTTCTGGAATTGGCAAAACCGACTTTGTGAGGACTCTAAGTAAGCCTGTATCCCAGAGAAAGGGCATCTTTGCCTCTGGGAAATTTGACCAATATCACAAAAATATTCCTTATAGCGCCTTGATACGAGCGATTCAAGAATTCTTTTCCGAGATACTCACCCAGTCAGAAGACAAAGTAGCTCGTTTTCGCAAGTTGCTTAAAGATGCGGTTGGCGTCAATGGACAGGTGATTTCCGACGTGATTCCAGAGGTGGGGCATTTGTTAGGGCCACTCCAGCCAATTGCGTCTTTGCCGCCATTGGAGTCTCTGAATCGCTTCAATTTTGTGTTTGAACGCTTTTTCTGTGTGCTTGGTCAACCAGAGCACCCCTTTGTTATTTTCCTTGATGATCTGCAGTGGATTGATCGTTCCAGCTTGGATTTGATCACTAGCATTATGCGGGGGGGACAAATCAGCCATTTCATGCTTATTGGTGCTTACAGAGATAATGAGGTAGATCAACATCATGCTTTGAATCAGATAATTCAAGGTCCGAAAAATGTTAACATAATTGAATTGCTGCCCCTGTCTGGGGAGCATGTTTCTGAATTAATCGCTGACACATTAGCCATCAAAGACGCAAATAATCAATTATTCCAAGAACTTTGTTCTCTAATTCACGAAAGAGCGGAAGGCAATCCCTTTGTCATCAAGAGATTCCTTATGCATCTTTATGATCAGGGAATCTTAACCTATAATGAGGCAGATAAGCGATGGCTTTGGTCTGCTGATGCTGTTAGAGCATCACCACTTGGCGAGGGAGCTGTAGATCTTCTCATCAGTCGAATGCGTACACTACCGCATTCAACAACATCAATGTTAAAAGTTGCTGCTTGCATGGGGAACCGCTTTGATATCGAAGCCCTATCCCATGTCTTGGGTAACACTGTTGAACAAGTAATTGAGAGACTATGGCCTGCTATCTGCGCAGAGCTAGTCGGAATCGCTAGGCCAAGTGCTACCGCCATAGCTACTTCTAGTGCTTCGGTAGTCATTCTTGCCAGTCAAGAGGCAGAGGCGGCACAATTATGTAAGCATATAGATGCAGATAGATTGACTTATGCTTTTATTCATGATCGGATCCAGCAAGCTGCATGGACACTAACTGGTGAAGCTGAACGTGCGACGATTCATCGCTCCATCGCTAAACTATTGATCAAAAAGTATGATTCCAGGGAGCTGGATGAACATATCTTTGAGGTAGTTGAGCATCTTCTATATGGATATGATGAAGCCGAGCAGTCCAGTTATCAGTTGCTGGAGTTCTTGTTGAAGGGAAGCATTCGTGCTTATGAGTCTTCTGCCTATTTGCCATCACAGCGATGGGCCGAGAAGGGAATCGATCTGATTTCGAAATCTCCTGCACTCTCCACAGCAGAAATAGATAAACTTCACTCTTTTTACTACTATGCTGCAAGTTCAGCGTACCTTAATAGTGACTATGAGCGAATGCAGCAGCATATTGATGACCTAATGGCCTGTACAGATGATCCAGGCAAGCGAGGAAGCGTTCTAGAAATCCAACTTGCATCAATGATCTCTCGAAATCAACTCAAAGAATGCCTACAACTTGCCTTAAAAGTCCTACCTGAGTATGATATTAATCTTCCTCCCAATCCTAGTAAGCTTACGATAAGCAATGCGTTTTCAAGTGTTTTAAGGGCACTTGGCAGCCGCACGATTGGAGACCTTGCTGATGCTCCAGAAATGCAGGATGTAAAGGCATTGAGTGCCATGAACGTACTTACCAGAATTGCATCGGTCACCTATGTTGCTGCACCTAACCTTTTCCCAATGGTAGCAATAGCCCAAGCTGAGCTCACCATTCAATTCGGAATCACCGCAATATCAGCTCATACCATCACCATCCTAGGAATATTTTTCTCTGGTTCTGTGGATGATCTGGACTCGGCATATACATGTGCCATGACCGCTGAGAAGATACTTGCGCGATTTGTTTCCTCTCGTATCGAAGCTCGCACCCGATACACAGCTGCAGTTTACCTTCGAATTTGGAAAGAGCCAATAGCAAAAATATGGGATCTGTGCTTGGCAATTGAAAAAAATAATTTAGAGAATGGAGACCTTGAATATGCTGGTTGGGCAGCGTTTATGCGCGTATCACACGGCCTCTTTTCGGGTAGTAGTTTAATTCAAATTGAGCCCGAATCTCGAAACAGTCTAATTAACATAGAGCAAATACAACAGTATACGGCCAAAAACTATGCCAGTATCAGTCATCAGCTAATGCTAGCCTTTATGGGATTAAGCGAAAAGCCTTCCGAGCTCTGCGGCGATTCTTATAACTGTGATCTAATGATTCCCATTCATAAGGCAAATAATGATACATTTGGCTATGCATCTGCCCAGCTGCACCGCCTTATTCTTTATTATCACGTTGGGAAAACTAATGAAGCCTTGGAATGTGCAGGTGAAGTCGCTGCCAATTTAGATGCGATTGCCGGTTTGATCCACGTTGCAATCTACCATCAGTATGCTGCACTTACCTGCCTAAGTCTGGCAGCCCAGTCTGAGGGTAGTCAGCGCTTGCAATTGTTAAATCAAGCAGAAGTTTCTATTATGCATTTGCGGCACTATGAATCTCATCAACATGAGAATCATGCCCATAGAGTCGCCTTACTTGATGCTGAAAAAGCCTTGATTGAGGGCCAAAGAGGAGTAGCCATTGAGAGGTACCAAGACGCAATTAAATACGCTGAAGCCAATCTGTTTCTTCTCGAACTTGCTTTATGCCATGAACGTGCCTGCAT
>JBJTHM010000165.1:0-4247 GCA_046094465.1 Rhodoluna sp.
GTTATTAGGCGAACTCCTAATTCATTGAGGAAACTAGAAGCTACCGCTCCAAGGGCAACACGCGCAGCTGTTTCTCTAGCCGATGCTCGCTCTAGAACCGGCCTTGAATCTAAGAAACCGTACTTCTGCATTCCAACGAAATCTGCATGTCCAGGTCTAGGGCGAGTTAGAGCTTCCGCACGAGCCCCCGATAGTTCGTTAGGGTCAACTGGTTCTGGGGACATGACTTTTTCCCACTTGGGCCACTCAGTGTTTGAGATTACGAGTGACACTGGACCGCCGATTGAGACGCCGTGTCTAACACCACCAGTAATGCGCAGGTCGTCTTGTTCAATTTTCATGCGAGCGCCGCGTCCATAGCCGAGACGCCTTCGGGCTAGATGTTCTTGGATGAGCGGGCTACTTATCGCAACACCAGCAGGGAGTCCCTCCAGGATTGCGGTTAACTCAGGACCATGTGATTCACCCGCAGTAAGCCAACGCAACATGTGGCTATTCTCCCACACTAACGACCTATCAGGGACTCTCTAACAGTTTTTACAAAGCGGTCCTCGTCCGGAAGTGCTGGAACTCCATCGAAGTACCATAGCCTCATTTGAGCAATAGCTTGCCAAATCAGCATCTCCTTCCCCTCTATTATCGCTACGCTCTCGCCCCAGGTCTGAGGAGCCATGTAGTTGACATTCAGAACAGCAGCGCTCTCAAGCCCACTGATCTCCAATACCGCTGGAATCGCGTTAATGGACAGATCATACTTACCCGTTAGATCTTGTATGCTCTTGAATTTCAAATCGACCTCAGTAAATAATCGTGCTATTTCTAACTCGGCTCGGGGATTCCGCAAAAAGACGGTTACTTCGGCCTTGGGATAGGTGCTCGATATAGCCTGCACTGCAGAACGTGCAGTAGCACCAGAACCGAGGATTGCCACATTGTGAAGCGGGCCTAGTGTTTGTTCACTAATACTTTTCGAAATGCCGTACACATCGGTGTTGCAACCTAAGGCTTTACCTTCCTTAAAGGCAAGAGTATTGGTGACTCCTGTAATGGTTGCATCAGAATCTGCTGCGTCGGCTAACTCGGTGGCCTCAAACTTCAGTGGCATAGTCACACTTAGGCCGCTTAGATCAGGATGGCTTTCTATAAACGCTCGCAGTTGCCCAGCGGGGACTTGGTGTGCGGAATAACTGTAGTCGAGTTGATAAAAATCGTAGGCCAGTGAGTGGATGTGCGGACTCAGGCTGTGGGTGATTGGATCGCCAACCACACCAAATCTCTTCTCAATCATCCCAACCTGGGTTTTCGCGCATCCATTTGAGCCATTGTCTGACAGCTAGCTGGTGCTCCCCATATGTGTGGGAGAAGACAGTTTCACCAGTTTTGAGATTCACAGTACAGAAGTAGAACCAGTTTCCGTCAGCTGGCTTCAACACAGCATCAATAGCCAAGGCCCCGGCTCCTGAAATCGGGCCAATCGGTAACCCTGGATAACGGTACGTGTTGTAACGATTCGCGTCAGCACGTTCAGCATCGGAAGTGTAAATGTCCTCACTGCCGACACCATAATTTACGGTTGCGTCCGATTGCAATGGCATTCCAATTTCTAATCTGTTTTGAAAAGTCCTACTTACCTTGTAAAAGTCCTCTGTTTTTCGCGCTTCAGATTGGACTATCGAAGCAAGAGTCAGAGTTGAATGCCATTTTGATTTTGGGACACCATCAGTAATCAATTGATCTTTGGTTCGCTGAACCATAACCTTTAGGACATCTCTCGCAGTCAGACTTGGAGAGAAATCGTAAGTCGCGGGAAAAAGGTAGCCCTCAAGATTCAGGGCAGCCTTAGGTATGTTGAACTGAGCCAAATTAGTTGCCTCCGACTCAAAATCTCCAAGTGGCAGACCCGTTTTCTCCGCAATCAATTTAAACACTTGACCTAGCCGCAATCCCTCCCTAATTGTTACTCTAGTGAGGATCATGTTGCTGGGATTGCTTAGAAGGTCTATTGCCGCACGGCTACTAATCTGCTTCTGGATTTTGTAAACGCCAGGGAAGAAGGTTGGGTTTGCTGAGTTCATGTTGCGTAGCGTTGTTGTTAGATCTTTAGTGATGCCCTCTGAGACTAGCCTTCTTGCTATGTCCTGGCCGTTCTCGCCTTTAGAAATGACGAAATTGACTGTTTCTCCTGATGAACCTTGATATTCCAAGCCGGAAATGATCACAGCAACCTCGCGAATTTGATCCTTTAGAGCAAACCCACAAGCCATGGCAACAACAAGAGCAACAGCGGTCACTATGAGCGAACGCTTCTTAGAACGCCGTTGTCTCGGTCTCAGATCAGTCATTTTCTAGCTTCCATTGATCTAAGGAAATGCCAGGCACTTCCCCAGTTCTCTTTTCAAAATTCAATGCTGCTTCAAGTATCGCAACTGCTGCCCACTGGTCAATGATTGACTTGCTATCTCTGGGTGATTTTCCAACTGACTGCAGTTGACTAATCGATAAAGCAGTGGTCAACCGTTCATCAATTAGTCTTACTGGCACTCCAGTGCTGGATTGGACAATTTGAGCAAAATCAACAGCCTTTATAGTCGAAGCTGTGTTTTCACCTCTAAGGTTGGTTGGTAATCCTACATAAATTTCCAAAAGTCCAGGTGTAATGTAGTCATACAAAATGTCCTGCGGGGAGGAAGCCTGAATAGTAGCCAGCGGGCTAGCAAGAATAGCTTCCTCATCGCAGATTGCTAGTCCGATACGACTTTGACCGTAATCGATTGCAAGTCGTTTGCCACGCCTCAAGTTAACTCAGACTCTGTTTGACGGCAGCAATGGCCTCCGGTACTTTACGAGGTTCGCTTCCGCCACCCTGGGCGAGGTCGGCTTTACCGCCGCCGCCACCGGCAAGGATTTGGCAAGCGATCTTTACCAGTTGGCCAGCATTTGCCCCCTTGTCAGTAGCAACTTTCGAGACTGCAATTACAACTTGCGGCTTTTGGTCAACTACTGCAAAGAGAGCTACAACAGAATTACTCGCAGCTTTATCCCTCACCTTCAAAGCCAATTCTCGTAAGGCATCGATTGATGGTATCTGAGATACCTCAGTTGCAACTAGAGAGTAGGCCCCGATCTCTTGAACGTGATTCAGGATCTCAGGAATTTGATTTTGCAGAGCGCTGGTTTGAAGTTCCAAAAGGGCCTTTTGAGCCGTTTTGAGTTCACCGAGAAGCGAGCCCACTTTCTCTGCACTTTGTTTAGGAGAAACCTTGAGCTGCTCAGCAATTTGATGAAGTAGGAGACGCTCCTGGTTGAAAGAGGCAATTGCATCAAGGCCCACATTGGCCTCTATTCTGCGAGATCCGCTACCGACAGATGATTCTCCTGTGATGGAAACTAGACCAATCTGAGAAGATCTTGAAACATGGGTGCCACCACAGAGCTCTCTTGACCAAGGGCCACCGATTTGGACAACACGAACACTCTCATCATAAGTTTCACCAAACAGCGCGACAGCACCCCACTGTTTTGCTTCAGGTAAGGACATGAACTGCGCGCTAACAGCTAGGTCAGCACGGATAGCTAAGTTTGAAACCTCTTCGATTTCAGTTTTGGCTTCCTGACTCAAAGGTGAATTCCAAGAGAAATCTAGACGCATGTAGCCCGGTTTGTTATACGAACCAGATTGCAACGCAGTAGGACCGAGTACTTGTCTAAGTGCAGCGTGCACAACATGTGTTGCTGAGTGAGCTTGTGCCGCTCCAACACGCCAGCTGCGGTCCACAACAGTTAGACAGCTAGAACCGACAGTAATTTCTCCTCGACGCACAATTCCGCGATGTGAGATTAGACCCTTAACCGGTTTCTGCACATCCAGCACTTCTAACTCAAAGCCGTCAGACACAATAATTCCTGCATCTGGAGATTGTCCACCGGATTCTGCATAGAAACTCGTCCTGTCCAGAATCACATCTACCATCTCTCCCGCTCCAGCGGAGACAGCGGTTGTACCGGAAACGATTAGGCCTATTACTTTCGCCTCTGTTTCAAGTTCTTCGTAGCCAGTAAATACTGAAGTGCCCGAAGCTCTGAACTCGGAGTAAAGTGAGAGATCTACGCCGCCAGCTTTTTTTAACTTCGCATCCGCCTTCGCTCTCTGTCTTTGATTGTTCATTAGGGTGTCGAAGCCAGCTCTGTCAGTAGCTAGACCAGCCTCTTCAGCGATTTCAACAGTTAGGTCAATAGGAAAGCCGTAG
>JBJTHM010000166.1:0-13564 GCA_046094465.1 Rhodoluna sp.
GTTCAGAGACTCTGTCACAACATCACACAACTTCTCCTTGTCCCATGGAGTTCCTAGATATCCGAAGTTGAACGTTTGGTGATACTCATCTGGTCTAACCCAACGAGCCATTCGAGATAGTGGGTGAACCCATGCCTCACCACACATTACTCGTTCGTCATACTCATCGAGAATCTTTCTCCAGCGGCGATTGATTTCGTGAACGCCATCTTGACCCCAGTATGGGTTTTCAATCTGTAGACGCTTGATTAGTTCTTCGTCTGTTTCTTGAGTCTTGATATCCTCTGGTGAGTCTTGTCCAGACATGGTGGTAGAAATACTCACAACATCAGGTAGTCCATCAACCTTGATCATTCCGTGAGCAACATCGATTCTGAATCCAGCGGCTCCTCTGTCTAACCAGAAACGAAGAACAGTATCAAATTCATTTCTAACTTCTTCGTTTTGCCAATTGAAATCAGGCTGAGAAGAATCAAAGATGTGTAGATACCACTGACCAGGTTTTCCATCTGCTTCAGTGACTCGTGTCCAAGCAATTCCACCGAAAACAGATTCCCAGTTGTTTGGTGGTAGTTCGCCATTTTCACCTTTTCCATCACGGAAAATATATCTCTCGCGTTCAGGTGAACCGGGTGCAGCTTTCAGCGCAGCTTGGAACCACGCATGTTGATCTGATGAGTGGTTAGGCACGAGATCAACAATGATTCGCAATCCAAGAGTTTTTGCTTTAGCGACCAGCTTGTCAAAATCTTCTAAAGTGCCAAATCTAGGATCGATGTCTTTGTAATCTGCGACATCGTAACCAGCATCTTTCTGTGGTGATTTGAAAAATGGGCTAAACCAGATTGCATCAACGCCTAATTCGGCGAGAGATTCCAATCGCTCAGTGACTCCCATGAGATCACCCATGCCATCACCGTTTCCATCGGCGAAGCTTCTTGGGTAGATCTGATAAATCACACTGGTGCGCCACCATTCTGCGTCTTTGCGGGGGGCACTTAGTATTTCGGTTGTAGGTATTGAGTTAGGCATAGGTATTCCAGGGTTAGCTCGTCTATTCTTTTGGACGCTTTTCGGACTGGTCTGTCCGTAATCGTTTCCAGAATAGCGGTTTCAATTTGCGGTCTCGGATTTATCCACTTTTTCACCTATGCTGGGGCATCAGCTGAAACCCCTATAAATAAAGGGCGTGGGGCCTTGCAGGCACAAATAGGTCTAAAAATTTACGAGACTGTTATCGTGAAACCGCTTACACATTTGACTAAATGGCACTTCATTTGGCTAACTATACCTAGCACAAACCGTGCTAACTCAATATCGATATGGAGAGTAAATGTTTTCAATTTCTAAGAAGGGAGCCGGAGCGATTGCTGCCTTTGCAGTTGTCCTGGGCGGTATTGCACTAGCCCCAGCACAAGCTGCACCAAAGGTGCTAACGATCTGGGCTGACGAAACTCGCGGTCCAAATCTAATTCAGCTATTCGGCACTCTAGCAGACCAAGACGAAGGGGACTTTGTCGATGGATATGTAATCGATGTCAAGCCTCAGGCTAACTTTGATGCTCTAAAGGCAGCCCTTGACAACGCAACCGCAGCCTCTGGACCAGACATTGTTCTTGGCCCTAACGACTGGGTACCAACCGGTGCGAAGAACGGAAAGCTTGCTGCTTTCACTCTTCCTGCAACCATCAAGAAGGACTTCACTGCTAACCAGCTTGGTGACCTTTCATACAAGGGCAAGCTATACGGTGTTCCACTTGACGTAAACAACGTTGCTATGGTTCGTAACACTGGTGTTCCATCATCAGCAGTTGCTACCTTCGGTGCAATGGTTAACTACTACAAGGCCAACAAGGACGAACAGGGCCTAGTTGCAGGTCTATGTATCCTAGGTGGTGGAACTTCTTGGGGTGGTCTAGGTGTATGGTCAGCTCTTGGCCTACAGCCATACCGCATGAAGGCCGGTAAGGTTGACACCACTTTGTCAAAGGCTGGCAAGCCTGCAGTTGCTGGTGACCCAGTTTCAGCAAGCTTCATCAACAACCTAAAGGCTCTTGTACTTGAGCCATCTGGAAGCAGATGGGTCTCAAACGGCTTCTTCGCACCATGGGATAACGCTCCTGGCACCACCATGGCTAACTGTGAAGCTGACTTCAAGGCTGGCAAGGTTCCATTCGCAATCCTAGGTAACTGGCAGAAGGACCTTCTAAGCAGCTCGATTGTTTCGACTCTGCAGCCTGTTCCTGGTGTAACCGCTGGAACCTATGGAAACGCATTCGGATCAGTTTCTGGTGCGCTTCTAACCTCATTCGCTAACGGTAAGGGTAACCTTGCTGCTGCCAAGTCATTGTTGAACTACTTCGGTTCACGTGCAGGTGCGCGCGACTACCAGAAGATCGAGAACCGTCCACACGCTAACGCAAAGGCAGCTAAGTTCGGCTCTTCCTTCCAGAAGGGAATGGCTCGTGCCGCAGGTCTAGCTTCAGTCCCACAGATTGGTAGCATCCTGGACGGTACCGGAGGAAACTCCTGGTGGAATGTAATTGGCGACTACTGGTGGGACATCACTGGTGACCCAGGTCAGAACCTAGAAACAAGGACAAACAGCCTAAATGCAATTCTGAAGGCTAACATTGTCGCTGGTTCTAAGTTCTAATAGAACCTAAAAACTAAGTCCTGGTGGGGAGTGAAAGCTCCCCACCAGTTCTTATGTTCGAAGTAAAACCTAAAAAAGTCTTATGTTCGAAGTAAAACCTAAAAGAGAGCTCACTAAAAGCTCTAAGATGTACCTAAAGTCGAAAGCGGAAGTAGTACTAACTTGAGAATTCTCAAAGGTCGTTTATACGCAGTAATCGCAAAAATAATTTTTGTGACCTTTGCGATGGTCATGCTTGGTTACCTAATGATGGCCTCTTTCGGATCAGGGGATACCAAAATCGGCATATTCCTGGCCGTATGTATTCTCCTTCTAGCATTCACCTACTTTACGAACCTTTCTGTACCGCTCAAATTTTTCGCACCGGGACTAATGTTCTTGGGTGCATTCGTAATAGTTCCATTGGTCTTCACTGTTTCTATGGCTGGTTTCAAATACCAAACCGGTAACATGCTCTCCAAAGAAGACGCTCTCAGCACAATTCTTGACCAGGGAAATACAACTGATCCGGATGGCACCTCTTTTGACGTAGTCATTGGACACGTAGGTAAAAAAGCTAGTGATCTTGGGGTTCTGATAAGAATTCCGCGCGAGGACGAATCCCAAGTTGGCTCAGCTCTAGTTTTTGATTCCAGACTGGGTTATTACGGCTCAGATAAAAATAACATTGCAGTTCTGGTAAGCGACGTTTATGAAGAAGGTAGCTATCCATTCTTTATCTCTACTGCCACTGAATTAGTAGCACTTACTGAAGAGCAAGTGAAGCTAAACGAAGACTATGTTGCTGTTAAAGCTCCTGGTTTCACACAGTTCACAGATGCGGAGTCAGACGCAATTGTCGACCAGCTTCCAAGCATTAGGTTCAAGTATGTTGACCCATACTTCCTAAAGGCAGATCCGCCGATCCGTGGGAATTCCATGGCATCGGTGAACCAGGCAGAGGTAAATTACAGCTACTACATCTCAACCAAAAACGATTACTACCAGATCGATGAAAACGATGTGGTTGTTGATGATCTCGGGCAAGCTATTGCAGCTAAGAACTTCACTAAGTACACATCAGCGCAGTTAGCCAATTATGCTGACAAGATTGGCAACATTCGACTCAAATATAATGACCCGTATTACGTGGCGATTGAAAACCTTCCAACCGGGTCTAACCCGTTCGGATGGGCCATAGTAAAGATTCAAAACATTACCTACGATAAGAAGACCGATACCGTCACAGACATAATCTCTGGAGTTTCCTACACCGATGACGGAAGAGGCAACTACCGAAGCCCAGAAAACAAAGATGAATATCTTGATCCGGGATGGCGCCAAGGTGTCTGGTTTGAAAACTTCACGAGCCTTGTTACAGAGCCGAGAATTCGTGACCCATTGATTTCAGTGTTCATCTGGACCGTTGTGTTCGCTATCTCAACAGTGGTAACTCAGTTCGCACTGGGTCTTTTGGTGGCTATTGCAATGGATAAGAAGATTCGCGGTAGAGGCATTTATCGCTCATTGATGATTCTTCCTTACGCGATGCCATCAATCATGTCCATCCTTATCTGGGGTGGAATGTTGGATAGAAACGGTGCCATCAACTCGCTCTTGAACCTAGAAATATCCTGGTTGCAAGATCCGTTCATGGCAAAGATATCCGTTCTTTTGGTAAACCTCTGGCTTGGATTCCCATACTTCTACCTAATCTGCGCAGGATCGCTTCAGGCTATTCCTAAAGAATTGGCCGAGTCGGCCTCGATTGATGGAGCAAAGGCAACTCAGATTTTCCGATTGATTACTTTGCCGCTACTTCTTCGTATGCTAACTCCACTGTTGATTGCATCATTCGCATTCAACTTCAACAACTTCAACATCATCTACCTGCTTACCGGTGGAGGACCGAAGCCTGAACTAGATAGCTTGGCCGGTGCAACCGATATCTTGATCAGCTACACCTACAAGCTTGCCTTTGATACAACTATTCAAAATTTCGGTTTGGCTAGCGCCATTTCTGTTGTGATCTTCGTCATCGTGGCTTCAATCTCGATGTATGGAATTAGAAAATCGAAAGTATTGGATGATTTCGCATGATAAATCTAGTTAACTGGGTTCAACACAAGTCCTGGCGCCACCTCGTTGGAGTCCTCTGTTGCTTCTTTGCAATCTTCCCGCTGTATCTTGTGGTGACAGCATCCTTTAGCTCAAACCAGAGCTTGCAATCGGCATCTTTTATTCCGACATCATTTGTCTGGGATAACTACACATTGCTGTTCACCGACCCAAAGGTTCCGTTTTTGAGATGGATGCAGAACTCGGCAATCATCGCAGCATCAGTGTCGCTTCTTTCAGTTCTCATCGGTGCCGCTTCTGCTTTTGCTTTTAGCCGTTTGCGCTTCAAAGGAAAAAGAGTTGGACTTCAAGCACTACTTTTGGTGCAGATGTTCCCATCAGTTCTGGCTCTAAGTGCCATCTACGTAATCATGGAGCGTGTCTACGTCTTCGCACCGGAGTGGGGACTTGGAACCCTCGGTGGTTTGGTGCTGGTTTATCTAGGTGGTTCGATGGGTGTAAACATCTGGCTAATGAAGGGATTCGTTGACTCGATTCCGCTTGAGCTTGATGAAGCAGCCAAGGTTGATGGAGCGTCAGCCATGCAAACCTACTGGCAGATCTTCGTCCCACTTGCCTCACCGATTCTGGCTGTGGTAACTTTGCTGTCCTTTATTGGCCTGTTCAACGAGTTCATCATGGCTAGATTGTTCCTTCCTGAAAATGAACAGAGAACAGTTGCTGTTGGTTTGCAGGGCTTTATCGGTGGCCAGTATGCCCAGAACTGGGGACCATTTGCCGCCGGTTCCATCCTGGCCTCGATCCCTATCATCGTTGTGTTCATGTCGCTGCAGCGCTACATCATCGGTGGTCTAACCGCCGGTTCGGTAAAGGGTTAGCCCAAAAGTTATGGCTTCAAAGCTCAAGAGCATCCCGAGGGCTCTGTGGCCCCACCATGATGGTTCAGCTCTATATGTGGCCAAGCAGAAGCCAAAGCTTCTGGACAAGGTAAATATCAAGATTAGAGTGCACTCTGAGTTTGGCAAGGTAAAAAGCATCAGAGTTAGATTCAGTGAATCTGGAGAAGCTTTCCCCACTCCGCCGGCAAAACTCATCAGCACCAAAGATGGCTGGTCATGGTATCAAGCGACAATTGTCATGCACAACCCATACATGAACTATCGCTTTTATCTTGAGTTCAAAGATGGAACCAGTTACTGGCTAAATGCCAGGGGGCTATCTGAGTTGGAACAGCCTGATGTTGAGGATTTCAGAATCAACACTTTCTCATCAGCGCCAAGCTGGGGTAAATCTGCCGTGATGTATCAGATCTTTCCAGATAGGTTCGCGAGATCTGCTCAAGCGGACAAGCATAAGAAACCAGACTGGGCACTTGCTAGAAAATGGTCTGACAAGGTAATCGCATCTGGACCTGGCACCTCAGAACAGTTTTTTGGTGGAGATCTTTACGGTGTGATTGAACATTTAGATCACCTCAAGAAACTGGGTGTGACACTTATCTACCTGACTCCGGTTTTTCCCGCACGGTCTAATCATCGATATGACGCAAGCAGTTTTGATGAAGTTGATCCGCTTCTAGGTGGCGATAAAGCGCTAATTGAATTGGTAAAAGCTGCTCATAAGAAAGGTTTGAAAATTATTGGTGATCTCACCAGTAATCACTCGGGCAGTGCTCACCAGTGGTTCAAAGCATCCTATAAAAAACCTGGTGCAAAAGAAACCGAGTTTTATTATTTCTCAAACAAGAATCGTGACTACGATTCTTGGTTTGGAGTTCCTTCCCTTCCAAAATTCAACTGGAAATCACAGGAACTAAGAAAACGATTCATTACCGGAAACAAATCAATTGTCGCCAAGTGGCTTAAAGCTCCATATGGCATGGATGGCTGGCGAATCGATGTTGCTAACATGACCGGTCGTATTCGCGAAGAAGATATGTATCTAGAGATTCAAAAACTGATGCGCGACACAATTCAGTCAATTAATCCAAACGCGATAGTGTTAGGCGAATACACCGGTGATGCTGCCTATCAAATGCAGGGTGAAGGCTGGCATGGAGCGATGACCTACTACAACTTCACTAAGCCAGTGTGGCGTTGGTTCTACAACACCAAAACCAAAGCAGAGGCAGGTTTTTTAGGTATCGGTCGCACCAAGATTGATGGTTTTGAAATGGTGAAACAGCACATGGATTTTGCTGCTGGCTTCCCATGGCATGTCCGACTACACAACATGAACCCCCTAGATACTCACGATATTCCAAGATTCAAAACCTTTGCCATTTCGGGTGCTCAACGGGTCGCCGCGGGCATGCAGTTTACTTTCCCAGGCATGCCAGTTATTTGGGCTGGAGATGAATTCGGTTTGGATGGTACCAACGGGGAAGAATCGAGAACTCCGATTCCTTGGAAAAACGAACGTAAAAATGATCGGGCTATGCTCTCGCACTACCAACTCTTCGCCAAGATCCGTAAAGAGAACTCAGCGCTGCACGATGGCTCAATGAGATTCCTTTATGTCTCAAAAGAACTTGTAGCCTACGTTCGGGAAAATGCTAAGCAGAGCATTCTGGTGGTAGCCAGCCGTGGTTCTGACTCTTCAGCCAGCATCCCACTTGCCAGCGTGAGCGGTATAAAGAAGGCAGAGAATCTCTATGGCGGGGCCAAACTCAAGGTGGTCGGTCAGAAAGTAATGCTTCCCGGTAATGCTCTTTCAGTGAACATCTGGCGTTTGCCAGCGGACAGATAAGGTTTGCCCTCGGCTAACCCGAGGTGGTAATCTTCACTAGTGCCTTGGCCGTTATTCAAGGTCACGCCCCGATAGCTCAGTGGTAGAGCACTTCCATGGTAAGGAAGGGGTCGACAGTTCAATCCTGTCTCGGGGCTCTGCGGCGGGGTAGCTCAGGTGGTTAGAGCACACGGCTCATAATCGTGGTGTCGCGGGTTCAAGTCCCGCCCCCGCTACCAAGAAAAACCTGCGAAAATAGAAGCCATGGTCAATCCAAATGTTGCCGGTAAGAAATATCCCGAGACAGAAATCTATCTAGTCGGGCGAGAAAAGATTCATGAGTTCGCTAGTGCGGTTTTCTCAACCAGCCCACTAAGCCATGACGTTCTCGCGGCAAGGGCAGCTGGCTTCAGTGATGTCATAGCGCCACCAACATTTCCGGTCGTGATCCAAGAACGCTCTCTGCATGCAGTTCTCAGCGATAAAGAGGCAGACATTGATTTTTCTAGAGTGGTCCATGGTGATCAGCGATTTATTTCTGTGAGACCTATTGTTGCCGGTGATGAACTAACCTCAATACTCACTGTTGCCTCAGTGAAATCTCTAGGTGCTCACTCGATGATTACTTTCAACACTGAGATTTTTGATCTCAACAAAGAATTAGTCTGCACCGCAATTAGCACACTCGTGGTTCGAGGTGAAGAGTAATGAATCTTGAATCGCTAATAGTTGGAGATGAAATCGGGACTAGGGAATTTGAATTCACTAGAGAGTCACTAGTCAAATACGCAGGAGCATCAGGGGATTTCAATCCGATTCATTACCGGGATGATTTTGCTAAATCGGTTGGCCTCGAAGGAGTTTTAGCTCACGGAATGCTCACCATGGGGGTAGCCTGCCAGGTGGCAGTTGACTTGGCAGGAGCAAACGGCGTGGTTATCGATTACGGTGTTCGCTTCACTAAGCCGGTTTATGTTTCAGCGGAAGAAGGGGCAAAGGTAATAGTTGTCGGCAAAATCAGCGCTGTTGATCTAGAAACCAACACGGTCAGAATCGATCTAACTGCCAGCTGCAATGAAGTTGTTGTGCTGGGTAAAGCTCAGGCAGTAGTAAAGTTCTAGTCATGACTAGCCTTGCCCAACTAACCACCATCAGAGTTGGCGGTGAGCCGCAGCAACTTTATTTTGCTGACACTAAGCAAGAACTAATTGATTACTCTAAGAAGGTTTGGGCGGAAACCGATAACTGGTTGATTCTAGGTTGTGGTTCTAATGTTGTTGCCAGCGATGACTTGAGCACTTGGCAGGTCGTTCTAGTTGAAACCAAGGGCATTGAGGTTATAGGTAATCGGGTTGTTGTTCAAGCCGGTGAAATCTGGGGGAGTTTTGTCGATACGGCTAATCAAAACGGTTGGGCTGGGATTCAATCTCTTGCCGGTATCCCTGGAACTGTTGGAACTAGTCCGATCCAAAACATCGGCGCTTACGGTCAAGAGGTAGCCAGCGTGATTACCTCGGTTGAATTTCTAGATTATGAATTACAAGAAGTGATTACCTTGAATAACAAGTTCTGCGAATTTGGTTATCGGGACAGTGTTTTCAAGCGGGGTCGTAAAGGCGTTGTCCTAGCTGTTGAATTTGAATTTGGGCAGGCAGATTCAGAGGAGCTGAAGCGTAAATCAGCTGAGGTAATCGCTCAAAGAAAAGCCAAGGGCATGGTTTTAGATAAACCAGATCACGATACCTGGTCCTGTGGTTCATTTTTCATGAACCCGGTAGTCTCTGAAGCTTTTTCTAGGACATTACCGATGGATGCCCCTAAGTGGGAAGTTGGTGAGCAGGTAAAGCTCTCGGCTGCCTGGCTAATTGAACAAGCCGGTATTGCTAAGGGGTTTTCACTTCCTGATTCAAAGGCGGCGATTTCAACTAAACACGCTTTAGCGATAACTAATCGCGGTGGAGCTACTGCCAAAGAAATAGTGGAGTTGGCAAGTTTTATTCAACAAACCGTTGCTAACCGGTTTGGTATTACTCTGGTCCCTGAGCCAAACCTGGTTGGATTCTAACTAGAACTTTAGAACAGCAAGGCTGATAGCAATGCTGAACATGACTAGCGCAATAAATGAATCTAGTATTCTCCAAAAAATTGGCTTTGCCATAATTGGCGATAGCTTTTTAGCGCCAAAGCCAAGCGAGTAAAACCAAATAAAACTTGCCGCTACTGCACCAAGTGCAAACAAAAGAGTCTGCTCACCAAATTGGTGCGATAGCCCACCGATAAATATCACTGTGTCTAGGTAGACATGTGGGTTTAGCCAAGTAAAGCTGAGTGTGGTTAGCACCACTTTCTTTATAGAGCTAACCGATGCATCACTTGCTGCTAGCACTTCAGTCTTGAAGGCTTTACGAAGTGAAGAGATTCCAAACCAGGTCAAATACAGCACTCCGAACCAGCGAATTACCTCAAGTAATATCGGTAATGATTGGATCACTGTTCCAAGCCCTAAAACACCTAGCGCTATAAGTAATGCATCGCTTAGAGCACAGATAGTCACAACCAAAAAGACATGAGATTTGGCGAGTCCTTGTCTTAGCACGAAGGCATTCTGAGCACCAATGGCAACAATTAGTGAAAGTCCAGTAATAAAACCGGTGAGCGTAGCTTGCAAACTAGTCAAGCTTTCCCTTCAAAAGTCCAACTCGAATAATTCCGTTATTCTCGTTGCTTGCTGAAGTGAATAGATTATTGTTTTGATCTATGGACGCAGACTCAAGATAGTTGCTGTTCCCAAAAACTGGTAGTTCCAGAGATTTACCTTTGAGACCTTTAGTCATCCTGGAACCTATGCCTTGACCTTGATACCCGAAGACAGGCTCTCCATCTGAGGCGACATCCAAAAATATGGGATTGATTTGGTCCCTATCTGATGCAACAACCCCCGTGCTAAATTTCCCGTCCACCCCATTTTGTATTGCCAAATTTGCTCTTGACAATCTTGCAGTCCGATCGTAACTCACATAGCCAATCGATAGATTTTCACCAGAAGCTTTCGCGGTAATGTTTTGATAGACGTACTCACTCTTTGGGGGTTGAATTGTCTTTGAAAGAGAAACCCAAGCCATAGTCCTTAGGTCAAAATTTCTGTAATACAATCCACCAAAATCTATTTCAGCGGCTAAAACCAGAGTGAGCGTGTTTACATCACGCTGAACCCACTGAGAGTTAATAACTGTATTGTGAGGGATAAATGTCGCTCTCATCGGCTTGCTCCAAAGGCGATCGTCTCGTCCGAAAAAGTTCACGAACACGGCACAATTCCTACCGCCCAAGTAATTCATGTAGTTTGCGGCAAATCCATAGTCAAGGCCAACTACATCCATGTTTCTAAGCTCTGAAACTTTGCCTAGTTTAGTTCGTTCAGGCCAGGAGTCTGATCTGGAGGTTGCTGTAGCCCAAATCGTGGTTGTGTATTCACGCGGGTTTTCAGCAACCAGCACTGCTAGATTTCCAACTTCGTCTATCGCAGCATTTATTCTTGCAAAGCCGCAACCACCTAGCTCTTGCTCGTGTCTGCAGCTATCCCGATCCCTAGTAAGAGCGGTGTTCGGAATAACCACAAATGGCTTTGACCATTTCAGCCCTCCGATAGATTTAGATCCAACTATTCTTTGGTATCGGATGTCTGCTTTTTTGCTCGCTACGACCCAAACTGCGAAGTAATTATTTGATTTATTCGCAACAATAACTGGGGGGAGAGAGGAGACCGCCTCAGATCCAGGAGGGTAATGAGTTACAGTAACAGTGCGGGAGAGTTCGTTGTTGTTTCTCAGTATTTTGGTTTTTAGCCAATTTTTCGAGTCTCTCTCTTCAACCCAACTAACTAAAACCGAGCCTGTTTCGGTTTTGAATATTTTGGACGAGGCTACTGCTGCATTTTGAGCTTTTTCTAGAGTCAGTTCGATGGGATTGGTTACTGCTGGGTCAGAAGCGGCAGGTAATGCGTTGGCCAATCCAAAAGCTAGTACAAGCCCTGCACTTAGAATTCTTTTCATCTTCAGCTCCTTCAGTTTTAGGGTACTCCTAAACATCTTTGGGTAGGCTTTAAAGGTGAACGAATTCCCTAGAATCTCCCACCGCATCGGCTCAATAGCCGAATCCGCAACTCTAAAAGTTGATGCCAAAGCTAAGGCTTTGCAAGCTGCCGGTAAGCCAGTTATCTCTTATGCTGCCGGTGAACCTGATTTTCCAACCCCCGCCCACATTGTCGAAGCAGCCGTTCAGGCAGCAAAAGATCCAAAGAACCACAAATACACCCCTTAATTTTGTTTAATTGATTTGCTTGAAGATTTCGCCGATAAAAATAACCGCGACTCAGGAACAGAGATAACTGCTAACCAGGTGGTTGTCACTAACGGAGGCAAGCAAGCTGTTTATCAAGCATTTGCCACTCTGTTAGATCCAGGCGATGAGGTCCTAATGCCAACACCGTTCTGGACCACCTATCCAGAGGCTATTCATCTAGCAGGCGGGGTTCCAGTTGAGGTTTTTGCTGGCAGTGATCAGAACTATCTGGTAACTGTTGATCAGCTAGAAAAAGCTAAGACCGCTAGAACCAAGGTGCTGCTGATTGTTAGCCCATCTAACCCAACTGGCTCGGTTTATTCCAGAGAAGAAATCCAAGCCATCGGTCGCTGGGCTTATGAGAATGGTTTATGGATTGTTACTGATGAGATTTATCAGAACCTGACCTATGACGGCCTAAAGGCCTATTCAATTACCGAAGTGGTGCCGGAACTAATTGACCGCACCATCATGGTCAACGGTGTCGCTAAAAGTTATGCGATGACTGGTTGGCGCTTGGGCTGGATGGCTGGACCATTGGATGCGATGAAGGCAGCCGCTAATTTGCAATCACACTTATCTTCCAACGTTTCCAACATCAGCCAGCGTGCTGCAATAGCTGCTCTAACCGGCCCACAGGATGAAGTATTAGCTATGCGCGAAGCATTCAACCGACGCAGGCTTATTGCAGTTGATGAACTCAGCAAAATCCCTAACTGGGTTGCACCGACTCCGCAGGGAGCGTTTTACGTTTATTCAGACGTGACTGGTCTTTTGAACAAAGAATGGGGTGGCAAGAAAATCAGTTCGAGTCTAGAACTCTGCGATTACATCCTTGATGCCGCAGAAGTTGCACTGGTTCCAGGCGAAGCTTTTGGACCATCCGGTTATGTCAGATTGTCGTACGCATTAGGTGATGCTCCGCTAGTTGAAGGCATCCAAAGATTACAAAAACTGTTTAGCTAAGTTTCTCAGATTCTGCAATCAGTTCATCCCAGTCGTTTGGGACTCTTCCTTCTTCAAGCATTTTTCTGAAGACCAGGTAGGCGTCTGTTTTAGATCCGTAACTGCGCAGCGTTTGATTGTCATTAACCCAAGCGTAAATAATTGTTTCTACCTTTGAGCTGTATCTGAAAAACAATCTATATTGCTGAAGAAATTTAGCTCTGCGCCAATGATGATACCTAGGCTCTATTGAGTTTCCTTGACGGAAAGAGTCACTAGATGGATTCCTAGGGATGGCGATCTGTTTCAATGCAACCAAGTATTCAAACTTCTTGACAGCTAGGTTAGGCTCAGCATCCCAACCGTTTTTCTCTATTGCTGCTAAGTATTCGCCAAAGTAAACCTTCTTAGCCTCAAGGAATGCTGGATGAGCAAGTCTGAGCCATTGATTCTCCTGACTCATTCAGAACTCGTCCGCTATGTCTTTAACGTGCGGTTGTTTCAGGAATTCTTCAAGTGTTGCCGGTAATCCTGGTACTCCTTTGCCGATTTCGCTTGAGAATTGGGCAACCATTTGCTCGTACCACTTGTCATCCAACGGTACTAGCCGTTCTGGGTGCTCAAAGATGTCTTTCTCTATGAAATCCAACCAGGAGTCAAATATTGGGTCCGACTCCTCAAGTTGGGCTTTCCTTAGGATGATCGTTCCAGAGTCGTCGATTATCCACTGCAATTTGTCTCGTTTGGTAAGACCAAGCAGTTTCCGGATTCTGGCGGGAACCGTGGTTTGATATCGGTCGGTGAGTGAGGATTCTTCTTCGTTTGGGTTCATGAGAT
>JBJTHM010000167.1:0-2870 GCA_046094465.1 Rhodoluna sp.
GGTTGGAAGGGCCGAACCAGCGGCCGCCTGGCTTTTAGCGAAAGCTGTTGGAAAATCAACGTCAATACCCATAACCTCGCCAGTGGAACGCATTTCAGGACCCAGTAAAGAATCAACGAATCGTCCATCTTTGGTTGCAAACCTCTTGAAGGGTAGAACGGCTTCTTTGACCGAAATCGTACTCCCCAGAGGTATGTGTGTGCCATCTTGTGCTGGCAGATCCCGCGTCTGAACTAGCTCACGAATACTCTTACCTACCATTACCAGTGCTGCAGCTTTAGCCAAGGTTATTCCTAAAGCTTTGGAAACAAAAGGCACAGTTCTCGAAGCTCTTGGGTTGGCTTCGAGAACATAAAGCACATCGTGAGCCAGGGCAAACTGGACATTCAGCAGACCTCGGACTCCTATACCCTTTGCGATGCTCAGTGTCGCCGAAACAACTCGATCGATTTGCGCATCGCTCAAGGTTATCGGCGGAAGTGTGCAGGATGAATCACCAGAGTGAATACCAGCCTCCTCGATGTGTTCCATAACTCCGCCAACGTAAAGCTCATCACCGTCGTAAAGAGCATCAATGTCTATCTCTATTGCATCGTCTAGGAATCTATCTACTAAGAGAGGGTGCTGTGGGCCAACTATGGCTTGATCTGCGATTCGATCGAAATATCCATCCAACGCAGTGGCGTCGTAAACGATTTCCATTCCCCTACCACCAAGCACGAAACTGGGTCGCACAAGAACCGGGAACCCAATTCGTTCAGCAACCTGCTTCGCTTCAGCAAGGTTGGTCGCTGTGCCATTTGCCGGTGCAGTTAGGTGTGCCTGATCAAGGATTCTGGAGAATGCTCCACGTTCCTCGGCTAAATCTATAGAGTCGGGGTCAGTTCCAAGAATTGGGATACCAGCCGTGGAAAGACCTTGAGCAAGACCTAGAGCTGTCTGCCCACCCAATTGCACTATGACACCCACGAGTTCGCCGGATTGGGATTCTGCGTGAATAACTTCGAGAACATCTTCAAGCGTAAGAGGCTCGAAATAGAGACGGTCGCTAGTGTCGTAATCCGTGGAGACTGTCTCTGGGTTGCAGTTAATCATCACTGTTTCGAATCCAGCTTCGCGCAAAGCGAATGATGCGTGCACACAGGAATAATCAAACTCAACTCCTTGACCGATTCGGTTTGGGCCAGAACCTAGGATCACTACTTTCTTACGGTTCGAAGGGATTACCTCAGACACTTCTTCATACGAGCTGTAGTGGTAGGGAGTTAGTGCAGGAAATTCCCCAGCACAGGTATCAACAGTTTTGTAGACAGCTCTAAGTCCATAACGGTATCTATCAGCCCTAATCTGTTCCTCGGATTTACCTCTAAGGGATGCTATTTGAGAGTCGCTGAAGCCGTGTTCTTTGGCGTAACGCAGTACATCAAGATTGAGCTCTTCCGCCTGCTGTATGTCGTTGGCGACAGTGTTTATAAATTGAATCTGTTCGATAAACCAGGGGTCGATTTTTGTAGCCTCAAATACCTCTGCGATTGAAGCACCCTTGTAAAGTGCCTGCTGAACCGAAACAATTCTTCCGTCGGTTGGGATTTTAGAGATTTCAAGTAGTTCATCCTTCGACTTGCCATTTGAATCCCAATGAAATGACGAACCACGGCGCTCAAGAGAACGTAAGGCCTTCTGTAACGCCTGCGAAAAGGATCTCCCAATTGCCATGGCTTCCCCGACAGACTTCATGGTTGTAGTAAGGGTAGCGTCGGCCGCTGGGAACTTCTCAAATGCAAATCTTGGGACTTTTACGACAATGTAATCCAAAGTTGGTTCAAAGGATGCTGGCGTCACTTTAGTGATGTCGTTTGGTATTTCATCTAACCGGTAGCCAATGGCTAATTTCGCTGCAATTTTCGCGATTGGAAAACCGGTTGCCTTTGACGCTAGAGCAGAAGACCGGGATACTCTAGGGTTCATTTCGATGACTATGACACGACCGGTTTTTGGTTCGACGGCAAACTGGATGTTACAGCCGCCGGTGTCCACTCCGACAGCTCTGATGATGTCGATTCCAATGTCACGAAGGCGTTGGTATTCTCGATCGGTCAGCGTTAGAGAAGGCGCAACTGTAATTGAATCACCAGTGTGGACTCCTACCGGATCCACGTTCTCAATAGAGCAAACAACTACTGTGTTGTCGGCTTTATCCCGCATGAGTTCAAGCTCATACTCTTTCCAACCTAAGATTGATTCTTCTAACAGAACTTCTGTCGTTGGGCTGGCTTGCAGGCCAGCGCCCGCGATTCTTATAAGTTCTTCCTGGTCGTAGGCGATGCCTGAACCAAGTCCACCCATCGTAAAGGATGGCCGCACTACAACCGGGTAGCCAAGCTCTATCGCAGCTCCCAAGACTTCATCAATAGTGTGTGCTATCGCACTTCGTGCAACATCAGCTCCCGAAGCTAGAACTAGATCTTTAAATGATTGTCTGTCTTCACCTGCTCGAATTGCATCGACATTTGCACCGATAAGTTCAACACCATATTTCTCCAAGATCCCAAGTTCATGTAGGCTCATTGCCGCGTTTAGTGCGGTCTGTCCACCTAGCGTTGGAAGAATGGCATCCGGTTTTTCCTTCTGAATAATCGCCTCGATGACTTGAGGTGTAATTGGCTCTACGTATGTTGCATCTGCAAAATCAGGATCGGTCATGATGGTTGCTGGATTGCTATTGACTAAGATCACCCTTACACCCTCAGATCGAAGAACACGACAGGCTTGGGTTCCCGAGTAATCGAACTCACATGCCTGCCCAATTACTATGGGTCCAGAGCCAATTACTAGAACTGACTTGATGTCTTCGCGCTTAGGCATGTTTA
>JBJTHM010000168.1:0-2607 GCA_046094465.1 Rhodoluna sp.
ATCAGTATGTCTGCGTGCTCCGGATCAGTGTTACCAATCATTCTGTTACCCCACTCAATCAACTTGTTAGTGTCACGATCTGGAACATCGAGCATTCTAGCTAGCACTCTGATTGGGAAATCAGCTGCCACCTCATCAACAAAATCAAACTCGCCTTTAGCAAAAGCTGTATCCAGAGTTGTTGCAGTTAGTCCACGCAGAAAGGTTTCATAACCAGCAACCGCGTTTGGGGTGAACTGATCTTGCAGCAGTCTTCTTAGCGCACGGTGTCTAGCACCGTCTGTCTCTAAAAGTGATCGTCTGGCTTCTTCCTGCTCAGCATCAACCTCTTCCAGGTTCGTAAAGTGAGTTGAGGTGAAAGTATCTGGGTCACGCAAGATCTTCACGATGTCGTGATAGCGGGTAATGGACCAGAAGCCGTGGTTTGGCTTTTCCTCGGTGTTCCAGTGAACTGGAGATTCTTCTCTAAGCCGGTCAAAGACCTGCCAAGGGGCACCAGATTCAAATAGGTCTAGATCTGCAAGGGTTAGCTCAGACAGCGCTGTCATAATCACTCCGATTGTTTGGATACGAATCATTTTCAGATTAGTCCCCAAACCCAAAAAGATTTGGCTTTGTGCCTAAAAAGTTATTTTGATGCGAACGATTAGTAGACAATAGTTATACCTATAAAAGGAGCAAATCATGGCTGGACCACACACCCTCGCTGAGACAGAGCGTCAGGTCAACCAAAAGCTGGTCCACAAAAACATCAACTTTGAAGCCATGGCGGTAACCTCCAACCTCTTTAGAGCAGCCAATGCGGTTAGAAATCACCTTGAAAGAACAGTGTTAGCCAAGAATGATCTATCCTGGACTGCATTTGTAGTGCTTTGGGTCACCTGGATCTGGGAGCCAATAGAAACTAGGCAAATAGCCGAAGAAGGTGGTTTTTCCAAAGCCACCCTTACCGGAGTGCTATCAACTCTTGAAAAAAGAGGATTAATAGTTAGAAAGAAAAGCAAAGAAGACGGAAGATTGGTGATCGTTGAACTAACCGCCAAGGGTAGAAAACTTATGGACACCCTCTTCCCCGCCTTCAACAAACAAGAAACAGCAGTAGCGAACTCAGTAGCAGCAAGCAAACAAGCTCAACTAGCAGAACAGCTAAGAGCAATCACTAAATTTGCTGAGTCTAAAAACTAGTTTTTTCTGGATTCACTAACAAGCTTTTGGAATAACTCCAACTGCTGGGGGTTCTCTTTGTAGTTATCCTCTGGGTGCCATTGAACACCGTAGGCCCAAGCTTTGGCTGGGATTTTGAAAGCTTCGACGTGACCTTCTGATGCGGTGGCTAGGACTTCTAGTCCGGCTCCAAGTTTCTTTATTGATTGGTGGTGAAAGCAGGAGGATTCTAGGGTTGGTTTAGTAAGTCCCTGACCTTCTAGGTCTGTCTCAATGGTGATCTGGTGCATAAAGTTTCTGTGGTCTTTATCCATGTGTTGGACTAAGGAACCGCCCATGAGCACGTTGACTAGCTGAAACCCTCTACAGATAGCCAAGGCTGGTAGTCCGTTATCGAATGCGTATTTGGCTATTGAGAAATCATTCTCATCTTGCAGATCATCAACCCCGTAGAGCTCTTCGGTGTTAGGTTCTTCGCCATACCACTTAGGATTCACATCGCCTCCCCCAGGGATTAGGACACCTTTGATGCCCTCAAGACGCTCTGCCCAGTTTGGGTTTTCTACCGGAAGGAAAGAAATTGGTTCACCACCAGCAGCCCAGACTGCTTCGAGTAGTCTTCTGGAGGAGACAACACCGTGGCTTCTGATCGCTGTTGCTGCTTCAGTGAACCTGCCAACTATGGCTATTCTCGGGCGGTTGACCATTACTGCTCCTTGCCGAATCGTTATCTAGGAGGGGCTTTGTTCCTAGTATCCCACAGTCTAAATCATTAGTATCCTAATGAATAGGGCTAATAGTGAGGAACGAAGGCGTTGAACACCGTAAACGTTGTTGGGCTTGAAATAGATACCCGCCACTTTATAAACGGCGAGCGGGTCGCCTCTGCCGAGACCTTTACGAACACCTCCCCGATTGATGGAAGTTTTCTAGGTGAAATCTCCAGAGGAACCGCTAAAGAAATCGACCTCGCTGTTGCTGCTGCTAGAAAAGCCTTTCCGGCCTGGGCTGCACTAGGTGCCAAGGGTAGAGGTGAGAAATTACTTCGTTTAGCTGAACTGGTTGAAGAAAACATTGAGCCTCTAGCTCAGTTAGAGACCATGGATAACGGATCACTACTTCGATCACACCGCAGAGGGGTGATGCCTAGAGTTGCACTCAACATTCGCTTTTTTGCTGAGTGGGCAATCAACGAACTACAGCATCCAGAGTTTGAAACTCGTGGACACACCAATAAGATTTCTTGGGATCCATCTGGTGTTGCTGCCCTTATTACACCTTGGAATGCACCACTGATGCTTGCTACCTGGAAAATAGGTCCGGCTCTAGCTGCGGGTGACACTGTAATTCTGAAACCAGCAGAATGGACACCGCTATCTGCATCATTCTTTGCAGATCTAACCAAGCAGGCTGGTATCCCAGATGGTGTTTTCAATGTGGTTC
>JBJTHM010000169.1:0-2914 GCA_046094465.1 Rhodoluna sp.
GCACTCTCCTTTACCTTGATGGCAACAATTTTGATATTAGTTACTTTATATATCCGCAGATCTGGAACGGATGAGTTGGTATGACAAAAATTGCTGCACCAAGACCATCACTTAGCCATCGCACCTCCCGCTGGTTTGCTAGAAACTTAATTCGTATTTATGCCGGAGTTGCTTTTGTTTATTTGTTTATTACAGTTGCCTATACATTTGCCTTTTCATTTAATGATGCCGGTAAAAGCAACCTTGTTTGGCAAGGTTTTACCCTAGAGAATTGGAAAAATCCATGTGGTGCTCCGCAGGTATGTGAGTCAGTAGTTAACTCACTTCAAATTGGAGTTATTTCAACGGTTCTTGCCACAATATTAGGCACGATGATCGCATTTGCGCTAGGCCGGCATAAGTTTAAGGGAAGAAAAACTACTAACCTTTTAATCTTTCTACCGATGGCAACACCTGAGGTAGTACTTGGTGCATCTTTGCTAGCCATGTTTTTAAATCTTCGGATTAATCCAGGGTTTTGGACCGTAGTAATTGCGCACGTAATGTTTTGTATTTCATTTGTTGTAGTGACTGTGAAAGCTCGAATTGCATCGCTAGATCCTCGTCTAGAACAAGCTGCGATGGATCTATATGCAAATGAGAAAGAGACATTTAGATATGTCACTTTACCGCTTGTGATGCCAGGTATTGCCGGAGCTGCTTTGCTTGCCTTTTCCTTATCCTTTGATGATTTTATTATTACAAACTTTAACTCCGGAATCGTCTCTACATTTCCTAAGTTTGTTTATGTATCAGCTGCCCGTGGTATTCCAGCCCAAGCGAATGTGATTGGAAGTGCGATGTTCTTTATCGCTCTTATCATTGTAATTGTTGGTCAGATTGTCAGTAGACAGCGAAGAAAAGGCTAGTGCTACTTTCTTTTACTTGATCCATCTTTAGCAAAGTATAAAATCAGAAGAATTGCAAGGGCGGTAAGAATCGCTTCCATAATCCTTTAGACTCCCGTTTCTGACTTAACTTAAAATTATTGGTATTTGACAATATTATCAAACTCTCTTTAAAAATATTACTTTCACCCTCTGAATCACTCATATACACTTTGTTTATGAATAAGAGAGTGATTACCTTCTTATCAATACTTTTTCTCACATTATCCCTACCCTTAATCCCAGCAAACGCTATGGCCAAAGCAGGTGCTAAATGTAAAAAAGTTGGTGTACAGAGCGTAGCTAACAATAAATCTTACGTGTGCACCAAGTATGTAAAAAAACTTTTATGGCTAGAATCTAAGAACAGGCAGTCATCACCTGGACTACCAGGAGGATTCGAAACTAATACAACCTACTCAACCGATATTGGCTATGACCACGAGTTTGTTACTCCAACCGCTTTTGATTTAGGAACTCCTCTTGAATGGAAAGAAATGGAAAGCCAATATACAGGACAAAGATTAGGTTTTAGAATTAAGAAATACCAACTTGGTCAACAGCGTCCAAAATCTTCAGTAACAAGTAAATCTGATTTACTTAGTGTAGGTGCATGCAAAATGCCAGACAGATCAGGAGACTATTTCCTAAGAGCTTTTCCTTCATCAGAACATGAACAATTTATGGTTGGAAGAGGTGCTTACCCTAAACCAAAGGTAACTATTCAAGTAATACCAATTTTTGCAGAAGATACCGCAAAGCCAACACGGACTCCTGAAGAAGAGTACGGCAAATATTTTAACTTTATGAAAAACTGGATTGAATATTCCTCCGATGTACCTAGTGAAGTTTTAATTCGATATCCAGATAAGTACTTATCATTTTCAAAAAAACTAAAGCCATATGAAATTTCACATAAAATGTCGAGACCACACCCAACTTTAGCAAACGATATTTTAGTTGAAGTTGACTCTCAAATTAATTTCTCTGGTGCGCAAATGGTGGTGGTTGTGGTTCCAGGTGGAACTCCGCTAGATGTGATTCAACAAGGTCCACTTGGTGATTTCTTCACTCAAGAAGGAACCATTTATGCTGGTTCTTCTGTTTATCCTGATACTTATGCAAACCCACTTCGACTTCAATATGCCGGATTAGCACATCCATATTGGTGGATTCATGAATTCTTCCATCTTGGTATTCCTCTTGATGATCACTACGGTGATCAAAGACTTAGTGTTGATTCAGAGTATGGACTGGGTTGGTGGACGCTAATGACTCCAGGCGGAGGAGATTTGTCAATTTGGGAGAAATGGATTTTGGGTTATATTGCAGATTCTCAAGTTAGATGCGCTAATCAGTCGAATACATCCATACATTGGCTTGCTCCCTCTAGCGTTAAGACTTCCGAGGATAAAGCTCTAGTGATTCCTTTAAGTCAAACTAAAGTAATTGTAATCGAGTCAATACGGGCTGCTGGCATGTATTACAAATGGCCAAAAAATACATGGGGCGCACTCACTTATGTAGTAGATGTTACTAAGGAGGTACATGGTTATGGAATGAAATTGATTTTGCCTCAAAGTAGGTCTGCAGGAGAAATTCCCTACAGATTAGCCGAAGCCCCTTTGCGTATTGGTGATAGTGTTATTTATGAGGGAGTAAAAATTTCAATTATTGAGTCAGGCGATTTTGGAGATGTGGTTAAGGTTGAAAAAGTTAGTTAAAATTTAAATTTATTAAAAATTCTTAAGAAATTTGTAAAGTAACTTGTTACCTCAGCATTTAAGTTCACGCCCGCACCGTTACTTTTATTAGAGATATAGAACTCTTGTGCTGCCATCATGCATCCTGAACACATGCCCCCATTCTACTAATTGGAAGTCAAAAATCAAAGCACCAAGTTATAACTAATGCCTGCGAACTGCCTCACTTACTGGACAGTGGCATTAGGGGAAGACTAGGAATGACCACACATATTAGGTGTATGT
>JBJTHM010000170.1:0-2720 GCA_046094465.1 Rhodoluna sp.
TCCCAGTTCCTTACCTCATGAGCGGCGGCACAGATAACAAAGCGCTTGCCAAACTTGGTTTAGCTGGTTACGGATTTAGTCCATTGAAACTGCCACCTGAGTTAGATTTCCTTGCGCTGTTTCATGGCGTTGATGAACGAGTGCCCGTGGATTCTTTAACTTTTGGCGCGCGCTCGCTGCAGCATTTCCTAGCCAACGCTTAAGAAACGAGGGCGGGAGTTATTCCGCAGAGATCTCGTCCAGCGCCTCTCGAACCGGAATTGGCAAAGTAACAGATTCGGAACTGAGTGCGCCTCGAAGCTGAGCACCAGTTCGCGCTCCAATAACAGCAGATGTCACACCTGGGCAATCGCGAACCCACGATAAAGATACTTCCAAAGGCGAAAGGCCCAATCCATCAGATGCGACCATGACCGCTTCAACGATTTTTGCTGAACGATCATCGAGATATGGATCGATAAATGCAGAGAAGTGTGGACTAGCTCCACGTGAATCTGATGGCATGCCGCTTCGATACTTTCCAGTAAGCACTCCGCGTCCTAGAGGCGACCAGGCAAGAAAACCAACGCCTAATTCCTGTGATGCAGGGAGAACTTCCCGTTCTGCTCGTCGATTCAGTAATGAATATTCATTTTGAGTACTGACGATTGGAGCTTTGCCAAAGAGAGGATTTTGCAAGGTAACACTTCGCGCTAATTGCCAACCAGAAAAATTGGAAATACCAACATGGCGAGCTTTGCCAGAACTAAGCGCGTAATCCATTGCTCCTAGTGTTTCTTCCAACGGAGTCTTGTCATCCCAAGTGTGGATCTGCCATATATCGACAAAGTCGGTTCCTAATCGAGTGAGCGAGCGATCGAGATCGGCGATGAGGGAGGTACGTGAGTTATCGACTTTTCTCTCACCGGTCTTAAAACTAATTCCAGCCTTTGTTGCAATCACAATCTCATCTCGAGATACGAGTACATTTAAAAGACCACCCAGGACTCTTTCTGAATCGCCATCGCCATAAACCGCAGCGGTATCGATGAAATTTCCACCCGCATCAAGAAAAAAACGGAGCTGTTCGGCAGCTTCATGCTCATCAGTATCTCGACCCCAGGTCATGGTCCCAAGGCCAAGTCGCGAGACGCGAACCCCTGAGCGACCTACTTGGCGCTGCTCCATGAAAAGACACTAGCAGGAGAGATTCAAGAAGCACATGATGTGCGACTATGTCATAGCCTACGAACATGACGACATTCCTTCTTCTTCGTCATGCCCATTCTGAAGCAAATCTCAAGGGAATACTTGCGGGGCGAATATCGGGCATCGACTTATCAGAAACAGGAAGGTTGCAAAGTTCTCAGTTAGTCGAAGCTTTAGGTAGCTATCGCATTGATCGCATTATCTGTAGTCCACTTCAAAGATGCAAAGATACGATTGCAAGGACTGCAGGAGTACGAAAAAAGCGAATATTCACTAACGCCGCCTTCATCGAGATGGACTACGGTTCTTGGAGCGGACGCTCACTCAAAGATCTGGCAAAAGAGAAGGATTGGAGAAAGATCCAAAAGTCACCAAGTGCCTTTACTTTTCCCAATGGCGAGAGTTTTTCGAGTGCAGCCATGCGAGTTGAGAGGGAATTAGGCAAACTCGCACGGCGATACCCCAACGGATCGATCCTGATCGTCACTCATGGCGATGTCATAAAAATGGCGCTTCAAATATCTAACGGTAGCCCTTTGGATAATTTTCAGAAATTCGTTGTCGATACCTGTTCGCTCTCTGAAATTGAATGGAACAAAGGTTCACGGTTAGTTGTTAGAAGTAACGTGCGAATAACTAAGGTGAAAAATCAAAAACGAAGAAGTGTTTTGACGAAGAATCGCAAAGTCCTTGGTGGTGGTTCTGGTGTCTAGACGGGTCTATAACCTCGAGAGCGTGGAGAGATTTGTTCTGGGCACTGTGGGCCAACCCGGTGAACGAGCGTTCTACCTCCAAGCCAAGAAAGCTGGTCAGAACTTTACTTTTGCCTTGGAGAAAGCCCAAGCGCAAGCTTTAACAGAGCGCTTTGCTGAGATTCTCAAGGATGCGCGAGTAAGTCAAGGGCCCGTGACCCAAGATTCGGGTCCGTTAGAAACGCCACTAGATTCCGAGTTCTCTCTAGGTGTAATGGCAATCACTTGGCAATTTGATTCACAACTCATTCGATTCGAAGGTCAAGCAATCGCCAATGATTTGGTAGAAGAAGTTTTCGAAGAGATCGTGGGAGATGAAGTTGAAAATGCGCCAGCCATAGTGCGAATAACACTTACTCCATCGCAAGTGCGCAGTTTTATTGGCCGTGCTATTTCGGTCATAAAGGCCGGACGTCAACCATGCAGTTCTGCGGTGGACCAATCAATGTTGATGGTCATATCTGTCCGCGGATGAACTAAGAAGTGACGGCGATGCTTCGTAAACCTGAAGAGTTGCTCACGGGTGATATTGAGATTGAAGGTCGACTCATTGATGCATCGAATGCGACGCTATTCGGAAAGATTCACGCTGGTTATCCTCGGGCGTTCTCTGTCGTCTACAAACCAATTGCAGGCGAACGACCACTCTGGGATTTTCCTGATGGAAACTTGGCGCAACGAGAAGTCGCAAGTTACGCATTAAGCACCGCTGGAGAGTTCAACTGCGTTCCTACAACAGTCCTTCGAGAAGGTCCTTTTGGTTTAGGCGCTGTTCAGCAA
>JBJTHM010000171.1:0-3160 GCA_046094465.1 Rhodoluna sp.
CCCTAATGTTGAACTTCCATGAAGATGGGGCTGGAAGCGAAAGATATGGATATTAAAGGAATCAATCAGGCTGATTAGGAGCGTGCGACTGCCATGTCCCTAAACATCTATCGAGAAGATTTGAGTATATTGGGAAGCGATCACTTTCAAGTGACCAAGTCTGAGGCCCTGCAAGGCATCCATGGGCAGAGAATAATGGCACCGGTTCGGAGTCAACAAGCAATAATCCGCCCTCATTGTCAATTTCAAGGTCGCGCCTGTGAATCGGGGCGAGACCAGACCTGCAACAATGCTTTACTATAGCAGAGAATCCAGAATCCTGCGCATGCACTAGTGCCAACATACGGTTGGCAGGAGTTACAGAAGCTTGTTGTGTCCATAGGGCAAGTTGACTATTGTAGGAATCAGCGGGACCTGAGATCATGACAACACCGCGCAATAATCTAGTCTTACTCAGCCATAAGGCGTGTCCGGCTCCTTGGGAATGACCGACAACGATAGTTTGCGACCATAAGTCGTCATGCCCGCTAGCCAGTTGGAGCGATTCAAGCCATGGTGAAATACCACATCCCGATTCAAGACCGAGCATTGAGATGCTATTTTCTAGGGGGCCTAAGCAGACTTCTCGCCTCAATTGGTCGAACAAATCGGGTGTAGATCCAAGCCTCTTGCAGGCTTCCAGCATAGATCCTTGGTGTCTGTAATGCCAGATATAGAGATAGCCGTAAGTTGATAGGAAAGATAACAGAGGTGAGTAAAATTTATGCGATAAACCGGTTCCCGGCAGAAAAAGGATTCGCGGCACGAGGAGGTGATAACGTTAGGGAAGCGTTGCTAACGTTATGACTGGTGTGGGATTGCTGGCAAGGCCCGTGTCGGGCTGGCAAGAGTGGCTCAGCAGCTTGACCGAAAGCGTCGACAGTGTACTTCTGGATACGCGCGGGTTTGATCCAGGCGAAATCTTGCCTGACTTACCATCAGGAATCAGCCTGCTTATCGGCCAGGCAGACCAATTTATATGGAGGGCGGCAGAAAATAGTGACTCTCTAGACCTAGTTATTGCGTTAGAAAATATCGAAACATGGGACGGCTTTGGGATTCCCTGCGTAACAAATATTGACCAGCTTATTAATCTTGCCCACAAAGAGCGGGAAATATCAAGGCTGGTAATGCTGCCCGATGATATTGCTGGTTTGTGCGGTAAATCTGCAGCGCTGATAATGATCCAAGCGGCATTGGAAAGATTTCAAGGCGTAAGCTTGTCACTTGTTTCAAATGCCGGCCCAGAACTGGTTGCCTCACTTGTGAGCCAAGGTGTTACGACAGTATATCTTGCAGACCAGTTTACACTTCTAAGTGATTACCCACTACCTGCATCACGCAAAAGAAGCCTGGCGCGCTTACGCAGAAATCTTATCCGCCGATATACAATAAAAACAAGTTTAGGCGTAGAGATCCTGCAGGTAGGCCTGATAGATCCCCGCGACTGGAAACCTAAGGACCTTTTAGATATGGAGCGCTATGCTCAGCAGGAACATAACGATATAATCAGGAATACCGACGCAAGACTTGCGCCTACAAGCGAAGGTCTTTTGGCCAGTAAAACATGGAGTGTCAATGGACTGAGTTGCTCAGAACTCCTGCGAATCTACAAACGTCATTTAAACCGTGGTATCAACGGTCAGGGGTCTCAGAAAATAGGCATCGAGAGAATGAGCACATGGCTGGGTACTAGGTTACCAGTAGTCCAAGGGCCAATGACGCGTGTTAGCGATTCCCCAGCTTTTGCCAAAGCAGTGGCAGAAGCTGGAGCAATGCCGGTTATCGCAGCTGCAATGCTATCACCGAAAAAGTTAGGACTAATACTTGAAGAGACAAGTAAGATATGCAACAATCAGCCTTGGGGAGTCGGACTGCTTGCATTTCGCTCAGACAAGGAACTAAAGCCACAAATAGAGGAAGTTAAGAAGTATCAGCCGAATCTTATAATCTTAGCCGGAGGCAACCCAGCACAGACAGAACAGTTTGGAGAGCTTTCCGATCGTGCATTCCTCCACAGCCCAACCCCCGAGCTGTTTGAAGCTCAACTTGCCGAAGGATGTCGTCGCTTTATATTGGAGGGGCGCGAATGCGGCGGTCACACAGGTCCCTGTTCGAGCTTCGCGCTTTGGGAAGGTTGCCTACAAGTACTATCCCAACAACCAAAGAATGTACAAGAAGAAACTTATATTCTGTTCGCCGGGGGGATTCATAGCAAAAAAGCTAGCAAGTTGATATTGGAGTTACTCTCTAGATCCGGATTGGATGGACTGATCCACGGCTACTTGGTAGGAACACTCACACTTTTCAGCATAGAAGCGGTAAGCACAGGCGCGATTTCTCCCGTGTATCAGAATGTACTTATAGATACAACTCACACAGTTCTATTGGAAACGGCGCCTGGACATCAGTCTCGATGTGCAATAACCCCGTTTGCTGCTGAGTTTCTGAAGAGGCGCACTCAAGGCCTCAGCGAGGGGGTAAACGGTAGAGAACTTGCAAATATACTTGATAGCTTAATTCTCGGTCGTCTTCGCCTGGCATCGAAGGGCTTAAGACGAGAAGGTGATCAACTTCTAGAAGTCACCAAGGAAGAGCAAATAAATGAAGGAATGTTCATGGTTGGTGAGACTGCTGCGCTTCAGAATGAAGTAATGCCATTAGAATACCTGCTCGAAGAGATACTGATTGGCGAGGATCGGAGTGAGGATTCGCAGAAATCTATCACCAACAGATTCATAGAAGAACCAATCGCCATAACGGGTATGGCGGTCGCTCTACCAGGAGCAACGACCTTGGCATCGTATTGGAGCATGATAATCCGCTCCGAAAAACAGATAAAAATAGTACCGAGCAGCAGATGGCCGGCTGATAGGTATTATTCGAGCGAGAGTACAGCTACAAGTGTCGTGTCAAAGTGGGGAACATTCATCGAGCCGATAGTAATAGACTTGGCCCCGTATCCCATAACGCCTGCACAAGCAGCTGTCACTGAGCCAACACAGATTATAGCGCTTGACCTTGTAACAAAAGCGCTTAGTTATGCTCAAGATATAAGTCTTTCTAGCGATGAGCGCGAGAAGACAGGGGTGATCTTCGCTGCCAGCGGTGGGGTGGGCGA
>JBJTHM010000172.1:0-2667 GCA_046094465.1 Rhodoluna sp.
CCAGTCTATCTTTACTACCTGTCCTCGTCATCATCGTGATAGTAGGGAGGGTAACCGTAGTCATGATGACGGATATCATCCTCTAGAGAATCATCGTCATCCGGTACTGGTTTTGAAATCGGCATGTTTTGATTGTTGAACGCGTTGTAGACGCTGACAACTACAAAACCAATTAGACCCAGTAAAGCTAGAACCAGCAGTGCTGGATTACTAAAAATCGTATATAAAACAACCAAGAAAACTATGGCTGAAATGATGCCAATTATCTTTTTCAGATGAACTCCTAACAGTTTGGAATAAACCTAGTTGAAACCTAGGACAATTGATACATGCAGGATTTTGAGGACTGGGATACCGACACCGATCAGGTGCGAACCGAGCCACCGTATGGAAGGCAGACTCTGGTGGCTATCCTGTATTACCCAGACATCTTGGACTTACGACTAGCGGGCTATGAACTAGAGCGATTCGAGAATCTGTTGGTAACCCTAGACAGCGCTAGTTTCAAGAAAGCACTTCAGGTTTCACGATTGCTGCATAGAGGTGATGCCTCACCGATTTGGAACACTCACCGGGCAAATCAGATTGAACTTTTAGTATTGGACTCTATTCATGAATATGGGTTAGCGCAGGTACCACAACTACTCAGAAAGATTCTTGGCAGAGTCTATGAGGGTGAGATGCAGACACTACTAACTATTGACTTAGTCGAAGTCTTTTACTGGGCTTGCCTTGCTGAAGTTGCTAGAGATTACGCATGGCGAGATCCACGACTTAGCGAGTGGGCGGATTACCTAAACTATCCGGTGAAAAGTATTTTCAGAATCTAATTAGTCACCTGCGGTAATCTTGTGCCCCTTTACTTCACCGAGACGATCCATCACTGCGAAAAGCACACCAGAAACAACGAAGGTTAGGTGAATGACAATTCGCCAAACAGTTCCCTGGCTGACATCCTCTTTTGGAGCGAGATTAGATAACTCAATGAAGTCTTTTAGAAGTTCGATCACTGACAGTGCTACCAATGAACCAATTAGTTTTAGCTTCAAACCACTGAAGTCAATGGTTCCCATCCAAGATGGCCGGTCAGTTTGATTCTCAGCAGCTTCAAGCTTGCTAACGAAGTTCTCGTAACCAGCAAACAAAACAATCAGAACAAGGTTTCCAAGAAGGACTAGATCCAAAATACTTAGTAGTGAGAGGGTGAATTCATGAGCATCGGTACCCTCAATGTGAGTTGCGAGCTTATAGAACTCAATGCCGTAACGCCAGAGGAGCAAAAGCAGGGCTCCGACAAGTCCTATGTATAGGGGGGCTAGTAACCACCTGGCACCAAAGATAAATACTTCTAGAAAGTGCTGAAATTTCTTCATGTTTGGAGTTTATGTGCTTCCAAGTTGATTGCGGGGATTGAAACTGCTTACGATAGTCAGGTGGCGGAAATTAGCAAGTTGAAACCAGAAATCTCAAGTATTGAGCACTTAGATTTCTCAGTCACCTGCGACTACATGAACTGCGATGGGGCCGCTACGCATAGGTTAATTTGCCCAAATTGCTGAATGTTTGAATTTATGTGTAATCCTCATGCGGAGGCAGCTAAATTAGCGCCTAAGAACAGCTGGATTGTTTTTGATAAATCCTGTAAACACCGGGTAGATATGTATAGGTGTGGGAAAGAACCTATTTAGCCGCGATTTCTAATAAACCCGCTAATCGGCTTACTGCTTTGACTTCCTCAACAGTCCTAAATTGACTCTGCAGCAAGGTTTCACTAAAAACCAAGTAACAGGTTGCTTTTGCTCTGCTGATTGCGACATTTAGCCTGTTTCTGTCTAAAAGGAACTCCAGCCCTCTCGGCGCAGCCATGCTGGATGAAGCGGCAAAACTGTAGATAACAGCCATGCCCTCTCTACCTTGGAATTTATCTACTGTACCAACCAGAACTTGATTGAAGCCCGCATTATCTAGTTTCTGCCTAATCAGATCTACCTGAGCGTTGTATGCGGCGACAACTAAGACATTTGAAGGATCTTTGTCTGCATGAAGCGAATTGACTAACTTCACAACCACATCTGCTTCTTCTTCACTGAAGGTTGAATTCCCCGAATGCGGTACTGGAACAGTGATTAAACCTTGTTCGTGACCATCAATCTTGTTAGCGACAGTTGAACTGTGCGAATGAAGTTTACCTTCGTACGCTAACCAACTAACCGCGTGGTTTACTTTTGGATGAAGCCTCCTGGTGACCTCGATGAAGTAACCCATGTTGGCTGGGAGAATCGAGTGCTCACCCATATAGTGACCGAGAGCTGAGTTCTCGACCCCTCCGGGGTGAATCGCAAGAACCACCTGCGCTAACTGTTGCGGGTCGCCTAGAAGAATTATATTTTTTGCAAAGCCGCTTACAGCCATGCAGTCAACCAATGAGTATTGTGCTGCTTCGTCAACAAATAGGTAGTCAACTTGATATTCACGCACCTTTTCATTGCTGAAGAAAAAGGAGGTGCCAGCGATTAGGAAGCTTCCCGTTTGTTTCTTCAACCATGTCGCAGCTGGACCCGTATCTTTGATTGTCCAAACCTGTGGCGGGGCATCTTTTTGAGCCTTCATCATAACTTCAATCGGCACGCCAGCCTCGACACACGCTTCTAATACATTATCTATAGC
>JBJTHM010000173.1:0-4984 GCA_046094465.1 Rhodoluna sp.
ATGCGGTGGTTATAGCTGGGGCAAACTGTTCGGAGTTTGAAGACGAGATTGCCAATCTTGGTTTACCGGTATTTGCAGAACCAAGTTCTGGGGTAAGGCATTTAGCAAATTCAATCTTGAGTTACCGTTTCAAGCTTGCTGAAAAGCACCAGCTGGTTTCTCAAATCGATCAACTGGTGGTCTATGGAAAGCCGACACTTTCCAGACCGGTGATTGCGCTACTACGTAGTGGTGTTGAGGTTATCGTTCGGCCATCTCGGATGGGTAATTTTGAAATACCGAGTGAGAGAAAACTTATCAACGAGGCAATTCTTAGCTCTTCCGATTCAGCTTGGCTAAACAGCTGGCTCGAAGAGGACGTGATTCCTGAAACGAGCAAAGAGTTAGATAGAGCAAGCATTGTGAGAATGGCTTGGGATATTGGTCAGCCCGAGGTAATAGTCTTAGGGGCTTCGCAGATGATTCGTGAAGCGGATCACTATGCACCGAGAAGAAACCTTAAGGTTTGGGCTAATCGCGGATTAGCTGGGATAGACGGAACCATCGCAACGGCAACCGGTATTGCTTTGCATGCCAATAGAGTTCGAGCAATCCTAGGTGATCTAACCTTCTTGCACGATGTTGGCTCACTGGTTATCGACCCAGCTGACGGGGCTCTAAATTTACAACTTATTCTGGTGAATGACCACGGCGGCAAAATCTTCAAATACCTTGAGGTGGCTAAGACAGTCTCAGCGGAAGTTTATGATCGAGTCTTTAGAACGGGGCAGAACTTTGCTACTGAAGACCTGGCCCGTGCTTTTGGTTGGCAGTATGTTCTTGTTTCAAATCAAGAAGACTATGCATCGGCACTGGAAATGTCAGGCAGAGTCATTATCGAAATAGTACTTGATTAGAGATTTTCTAATATTGCTTTGAACTTTAGATTCGTCTCTGCCAACTCAGATTCCGCATCACTTTCAGAAACAATTCCACAACCGGCAAAGGCTCTAATCTGGTTTTCTGTTATCTGAGCTCCGCGCAATGCAATCGCCCAAACACCATCTCCGTTAGCACCAACCCAGCCGATGGGGCCGGCATATCTTCCGCGGTCAGTATTTTCTATCTCGAGTATTTTCTCTAGAGCAAACTCTCGAGGTGTTCCAGCTACAGCAGCTGATGGATGAAGTGCGGAGAGAAGTTTCAGCGATGTGGTATTTTCTTTTAGTTCGGCACTGACATCACTGGCTAGATGCCAGAGATTTGGTAAAGCCAAGCTAAACGGTTCTTGACTAAACTCAATGTCTTTACAGTCCGCTTGCATGGCTGCGGTTAGTGAATCGATTGCAAATTTATGTTCAATCAGATTCTTATGTGAGTGAGCTAGCGCTTGCCCGATAGCCACATCTACTTCAACATCCGTTCCACGTCCTGCAGTTCCAGCTAACACCCGTGCTGAAACTAAACCAGCATCGACAGAAACTAAAAGTTCTGGGCTTGCCCCAAACATGCCATCAACCAGATAGGTATAGCAGGAAGAATATTTAGTTGAAAGTTTTTGCAAAGCTTGATTTGGATTGAAATTCGAAAAGGTAGCAACTAAATCTCTAGCCAAGACAATCTTGGAAAGCTTACCTGTGCCGATTAGTTCCAGTGCAACGGCAACATTTTCACTAAAAAGCTCTGGGCTGATCACTCCACTGTGAAACTCCAAGTGTTCAACATGCTCTGGCTGTTTGATAAGTCTTAGAGCCTCTTCTTCAGAGCTGTTGACTGTGGTGAGAAAAAACTCACTATTCTCAAAACCAATAATCAACTTTGGAACTATAAGAATGCTCTCGGTGCTGCTTTGATCAGAAAAAGCCATACTGCCAAAAGCCATCAATCCCGAGCCTGGCAGTTCTGAACTGTTGTCAATCTCGGCCTGAGCTACGCTCTCACGCCAGGCTTTATCTAACTGCTCGAATCTATTAGGTCCGGAGGCAGTGAGTCGCAGAGCTTCTCCCCAGCCGATGAGTCCTGAACCATCTTTTATAAAGCAGGAACTCGCGCTACCCAATAAATCAGTCAGGTTGGAGACACCCAATTCCTGGGCTGAAACTGCTCTTGTGATTACCTTTAGGGGCATAATTTCTTAGGCTGTATGTTCTCTGTGAATGGCACTGGCGTTCTTTTTGGGCTTTTATCTCTGGGATATTCTGGAAAAGAACCCTATCGAAGTCTAGCCAAGAAGCAGGAGGCCTAATGCGGAAACTATCGCTATTACTGGCATTACTCCTAGCAATTGGCTTTAGCTCAATAACACCAGCCCTTGCTGAAGATCTCGGTCATTCCAGAGTTCACACCGATAAGGATGATGATAAAAATAAAGACCAAGAGGATGAATCGGGTGAGCACCATGATTCCAACCGGATGCACCAGGATCTAGACGACAGATACGGTGCAGTGGAGCGAGTAATGATTCCACCAATGGGCTTTATCCCTGAAGAGTTGCCAAACGGCGATGTGTTTGTGCTACCGGATGTCACACAGCTTGAAATTACCGAAGTTAGAGAAGAACTCACCGATACCTTAGATGCCAACTATTTGATGGTTCCGGTAGGTCAAGGCAGCGCTCTGAAGGTGAGTGCTAGCCCAAGCAAATATCCGCCAATCCAGTTCAAGGATTTGGTAATCACCAAAATCTCACCTGCAGATGAGTTTGTTCGCTCCTCAGTGCTAGTGCTGCTCGGTTTAGCAGTCCTCGCCACCATACTTTTAGCTTTGGTTTCAAAGAATGTGTTAAGCCTTAGAAGAAGGCCGAAGAACTACTAAAGCCAGTTGGTTAGACTTATCGGGTGAGTAAAGCAGACTTGGCTAAGAACCCCAATCAGGTTGCCGCCATGTTTGATTCGGTGGCCGAAAGTTACGATCGAACAAACGACCTGCTCTCTTTTGGACAAGATCGCATTTGGCGCAAAAGAGTTTTGCGAGAAGTGAATCCAGTTGCTGGACAAATAATTCTTGATTTAGCTGCTGGGACCGGATCTTCCTCAATTGTTTTTCTAAAGCCCGGAGTTAAAGTTATTGCCAGTGATTTCAGTCAGGGAATGCTTGATGTTGGTAAGAAAAGACATCCCGAACTGGAATTTGTTTTTGCCGATGCAACTAAATTACCTTTTGCGGATTTCTCAGTTGATGCCGTAACCATTTCTTTTGGTCTCAGAAACGTTCAAGAACCTAAAAAGGCTTTGGCTGAAATGTTTCGAGTGCTAAAACCCGGTGGCAAAGTGGTGATCTGCGAGTTTAGTAAGGTCAGTGCACCAGTCTTTTCGCCACTGTATCGCTTTTATCTAAAAAAGATTTTGCCGAGACTAAGTTCATTGCTTGCTAAAAATCAGGCTGCCTATGACTATTTGGCCGAATCAATTCTTGCTTGGCCAAGCCAAACGGAACTTCTTGGTTGGCTAGGTGAGGCTGGATTTATTGATGCGAACTACAAGAATCTAAACTTAGGCATCGTCGCTATCCACAGTGCTAGAAAGGCGGGAAAATGAGCAAGATCTCTTTACCGCCGCAGTTGAGAAAAGTAGTTGACAAAGAGCTAATTAAAAACATTCAAGATGGTTTGGCTCAGGTTGAGCTTGAATTAGAGCAAGCTGTATCTCACACTGACCCGGTTGCCAATGTCACTTCAAGGCATCTATTAGATGCCGGTGGCAAGCGGTTACGTCCAGTGCTGGTGCTTCTAACAGCAGGTTTGGGTAAAGGCAATATCCCTGAGGTTTTTAAATCTGCAGTTGTGGTGGAACTAACTCACCTTGCGACTTTATATCACGATGATGTAATGGACCGAGCTCCGATGCGACGTGGAGTTCAAACGGCCCATGAGATCTGGGGCAATAGCGTGGCTATTTTGACGGGCGATCTATTATTCGCCAGAGCTTCACAAATTGTTTCGAGACTGGGTTCCAAGGCACTCACCTTGCAGGCAGACACCTTTGAAAGGCTCTGTCTCGGGCAACTGCATGAAACTTTAGGCCCCGGTGAAACTGATGACCCGATTGAACATTATCTGCAGGTGCTCTCGGATAAGACGGGTTCGCTAATTTCTGCTAGTGCTGAACTGGGTTGTGTCTATGGTGATGCTCCGGATGAATACCGCGAACCACTTCGTATTTACGGTGAAAAGGTCGGGGTGGCCTTCCAGTTGATTGATGATGTCATTGATATCACCAGTGATGCCTCTGGCAAGACACCCGGTACGGACCTGCGTGCAGGTGTTCCAACCATGCCCACCTTGATTTTGCGAAGAATGGCTGAAGCCGATCCTACTGCTAGGGAACTTGTTGAGATAATTGATTCTGGTTTGGAAGATGATGCCAAACTCAAGGAAGCGGTTATCAAACTCAGGAACCATGCAGCTCTAGATGAAGCCCTGCAGGTGGCAAAGAACTGGTCGGAACAGGCAGTTGCAGCGCTTGAACCACTTCCCGAATCGACGGTGAAAAACGCTCTAAAGGTTTTTGCCCAAGCCGTTGTTGAACGCGACGAGTAACTAAGAAGGTTATTGCTTTTGAACAAGATGCGTCTTGCCATAGTTGGTGCTGGTCCAGCCGGTATCTACGCAGCTGATCTAATCATTAAGGCAGAGCGGGATTTCGAGGTCAGCATAGATCTTTTCGATCTATTACCTGCCCCCTACGGTTTAGTTCGCTACGGTGTTGCTCCGGATCATCCGAGAATCAAGGGAATCATCAGAGCACTCTATGAAGTTTTAGATAGAGGAGATATTAGGTTCTTTGGTAACGTCCAGTATGGAACGGATATCACCTTGGAGGAACTTAAGAATCACTACAACGCGGTGATTTTTGCAACCGGTGCTATCAAAGATGCAGATCTAAATATTCCAGGAATTTCTCTCCAAGCTAGTTTCGGAGCGGCTGATTTTGTGAACTGGTATGACGCGCATCCAGACTTCCCAAGAACCTGGGATCTAAGCGCAAAAGAGATAGCAGTTATTGGT
>JBJTHM010000174.1:0-2888 GCA_046094465.1 Rhodoluna sp.
GACTGGGCCCTTTACCCACTAAAGCCAGCCTGCCCATTAGCACCTATGGGCAGGAATGGGGGGTCGGTTCTCCAGTGCTAGTGGTAATGTGGTAACCCGGGAACCTGGAAGGGCGCTCTCCCGCGCTTGTTTCGCTTGTAACATCACCATATATGATTGTTTTGAGAATTTCTCCACTGACACGGGCCGCGCGCCCTCCGGGCCGGCCGGAAGACACCCCGCGGGGTGTTCCGGCCGGAAGAGCGCGAAGCCTGCCTGTCTATATCATCATGTGAAACCGAATATGGCTGGTATTTCTCCCAAAAACCTGTTCCCAAGAGCTTGCTGTCTCGCTGCCTCCGCCGCCGCTGCCGCCGCTCGGCTCGCTTCTAACATAGCAGCCAATGGCGCACATCCTTTTGGGTATGTGAGGTAAGAACATCAGATGAGAAGCCTTCTGGACTATCAGCCTGGCTGGTCAAATGAAAAAGCCATCCATGTGGGCCAGCAGCCTGGCGGCGCGGCATGCAGTGCTCGCGCCCGCTGCTCCTGAACCGGTCGGATTCTGCCCAGGTAGGGTCCCCGGCATAATGCAGTGCTGTGCACAGCATGGGGCGGCGCCCATGGGCTGCCACCGGAGCCACCCTTCGACATCATTTGCGCCTCCCTCCGCCGGCCGGCGGGCTCTCCGCATCATGTAGCTTCATCAGTAAGCACAGAAAAACACCTTTAGGCACACCCGTTGCCAACTGCCATGGCCAGGCGGCCGCTGTGTCGCGCCGGCACCCACGCGAATGCGGGTGAGTGCTTGAGAAGCTCGCAAAGTGCGTTCGGAAAGCCGGGAGCACCAGGGTTTGCTCTGCACGGGGTGCAAACACTGCAGAGCAATTTGCCTCCCGCGCCGGGAGGCGCGGCGAAGGCTTCTCCGAGCTGTTTAGACCCTTGATCAGCGCAGAGCACTTCCGCGGGAGGGCGCACCGGGGCTCAGGTTGCCACCATGGGACAGCCACCCGCGGTTACCCGCCTTGCATGCAGCTGTCGCCCATCCTTCTCAGCGCGCAGACTGGGTGCCGCACTCCAGCTGTTGCCCTGGCCAGCCCCCCTTCTGTCCTCCAACGCCATGCCCTCTCCGCGCTGTCCTCTAAAACGCTGATTGCAAGCTCCAATGCAAGCCTGCAGGTAGAGCTGTGAGCATGCTGCCAGCGCCTTAGCTTCCAGACTCTGCCATTTGCAGGGCCAACCTGGCCATTGCAAGGGTGGAGCCCCACACAGCCGTTGCTGGCTGCTTCCTATCCAGGTGTGTAGGCAGGGGGAGGTTGGCTTGAGTCGTCAGGCAGGGGCCCCTCCAAGTGGTGGGGCGCGCACTGGGAGGTCAGCTTGGGCGCAACACATGTGTACACCCCCTTATGGGTGGGTGGCCAGGTGGGCCGAGCATCCCGTTGAGTGTTGGCTTTTCCTGTAGGACAGGCAGCTGCACGCCGTGCATGCCCGATTAGTAAGCACCTGTGCAGGGCTGAGGGTGCATTTCATTCTTGCCACCTGCCTAGGTCTGCCTACCCTTTTCTGGTTCTGGCCCAACTCAGTTGCCCCTCCAACCCCACCCCTGCCATGACCTCCCTTGCTGCTGTGATTCTTTGTTGGTCGCTGGTCTAATGGCCCCAACCACCAACTGTCTGCCATGCACCTTATGCAGGTTGCTATGCTGTTTGATGGCAAGAGGCTGGGCAGGCTCTATGTCAGCAAGAGGCCTGGCGGCAAGTTGTGGTGCGCGCGGCAAAGCCACAAGGTGTGGTACACGCGGCAAAGCCACCCTCTCTTGCAACCCTTCTTGCCTTTCCTTGCAACCCTTTCACCCCAGGTTTCTTTTACAACCAGCCCTCTGCACCCCATGGGAGGCTGGCCACCACCCGTGCACCGCGCTTCGGCACAGATGGGTCCCATCTTTCCCCTTCAACCCCGACCATTGCCCACACCTGTGCCCCTACCCTGCTGCCCTGCTGCTAACAGCACCTCACGCAAGCGCACGCGCTAGTGACGGCTGCGTTTTAGAGCATTGCATAGGCCAAATGCCTTCACTTGCGCCCTCCCTCGCCACGGCCAGCCTTATGCTTTGTCCGTTTTTGTACCTAGGCAATGCATCTAAGTGTTTGCTCGTTCCTCTTGCATGCTATGGGCAGTACGAAACCTCCTCTGTGGCCTGCTTTGCTGGGCCTGCTATGCTAGTATTGCTGTACCTGCTTATGTTGTGCCTGCTGAGCATGCTGGGCATGATGTGCATGCTGTGCTGAGCATGCTAGGCCCGCTGTGTGTAATTACCACAGTTACCAGTTACTGGGAGGGGCAGTGGTATTACCAAGTGGTAACAGGTGGTAAATGTCGCCGCTTTTACCAACGTGGTAACGTGTGGTATTACCAATTGGTATCCGTAGCAATAATAGTAGGGTTATCGTCATCGGCAACACCCCTGAACTTCCAAAGCGCCTGCCTTCTATTCATACCAAAAGTGCACGCGCGGGACCGAATGCCTCCGGGGCCTACCGTTTGCCTATTTTCGGTGTTTTAACCCAAATACAGCAACGGCGGACACCAGGTGGTGTTTTCGCAGCGGCTTGTAGCCCGCGCGCGCCATCGCACGTGCCAACCCGGCTTGCCGCCTCTCTTTCACAGTCAGCGCAGCTGGAAACTACTGAAATTGAGATCGGAACTCTTTCGGTGCAAGCTGTGCTTGTGGTCCCAGGGGGAGCCAGGGGGCTCCCAGTGCGGCAGTGGCGTACTTGGCGCTGCACTGCGCTGCACTGCTGGCAACGGCGGGTGGAGGTTTATGGCCCTTCCTCTCGCCAGTTAGGAACCTGGCCAAGGAAAGAAAACACAAAGGGGCGATGAGTACGAGGGTGTGGGTGGGGGTGTGG
>JBJTHM010000175.1:0-3086 GCA_046094465.1 Rhodoluna sp.
TCGATGTAATCATCATCGCTCGTGGCGGTGGCGGCTTTCTAGACCTGGTTGGCTTTAGCGATGAAGCTCTGGTACGTGCGGTTGCCGCAAGCAAAAAACCTGTGATCTCAGCCATTGGGCATGAGAACGATCGGCCGATCATGGATGATGTTGCTGATCTGAGAGCATCCACCCCAACTGATGCTGCTAAGAGAGTTGTCCCGGATGTGGTTGATGAACGCCACAAGATTCAGGATGCGCTTGATCGCATGAAGAAACGAATTGAGCAATACGTGGCAAATCAGTCCACCCTGATAAACCAGATTCGCTCGCACCCAATGCTCCGTGACCCACATGCCTATCTCAATCAAAGATCGGATGATTTGATCAGAGCAAAATCAGATCTTCGAGACCGGATGGATTACCTCATCGAGAGACTCGCTGCAGAACTAAGGGCAAATGGCTCCTTGCTTCGTTCTCTTTCCCCACAGAGCACTCTGGATAGGGGATATTCCGTAGTTCGGCTAGCGGATGGAGAAGTGCTGACCGACCCAGCTAGTGCCCCTGCAGGTACAGAATTGAACCTCACCTTGGCTAAAGGTGAGATAAAAGCCACAGCGAAATAAACTGGAGATGAAATGACTGACAACAAAGACATAGAGAAAATGACCTACGAGCAGGCTCGCGATGAGCTCACCAAGGTGCTTAGCCAGCTGGAGCAGGGTTCAGTGACTTTGGATCAATCAATGGATCTGTGGCAACGTGGCGAACTGCTTGCCCAGAAATGTGAAGAATTCCTAAGTGGAGCAAAAAAGAAACTCGATGAAGTTTTGAAAGAGAAAAAGGACTAATTCTTGAGTGACTCCGGTGCACGCTACAGGGCAAAACAGACGGTAATAAATCTAGTTTTAGCTTTAGCTGCCTGCGTTGCACTCGTCGTGATTCTTGTGGTCTCCGTTCCAAGAGACGAATCCAACCGCATCAAAGAGGTCAACTACAGCGCCATCGTTGACCAAGCTATTTCATCCAGTGGCCTAAAACTAATCAAGATTAATCCACCTGAACCATGGTGGAGCAATTTGGCTCAGCTAAACACTGAGAGCGCTGATGCAGTGGTTAATTTCAAAGCTGGTTTTGTCGGTTCAAACATAAAGTACATCGGTTACACCCAGGCCTTTGATGCAAACCCAACCTGGCTGGCTTTTCAGCTAAAGGCAACTACCATCACGGGTGAATACTCCTATAAACGATTCAAGTGGGAAATCTACCAGTCGCTAATCAAAACTGATCCTGCGAAGACCATGGACTACATCATGGTTTTGAACTACCAAAAGAATGACTACGTGCTTATCTACGGTGTTGCTGACAAAAATGAATATGAATTATTCGCCAATCAAGTTGTTGATGCTTTGACTGGAGCAAGCCAGATTGATTAGACCAACAAATCCAGCCGAAGCCTGGGCTCAGATTCTTGAAGGCAACCAACGCTTTGTTTCCGGAGCACCAGCTCACCCGAGACAGGATTTTGATCACCGAACAACCACTTTGGAAAATCAAAAACCCTTCGCCGCCTTATTTGGTTGCTCGGATTCAAGATTGTCCGCAGAAATAATCTTTGATGTTGGCCTAGGAGATCTCTTTGTAGTTCGTAATGCCGGCCAAGTAATCGCAGAGACAATTCTGGGGTCATTGGAATACGCTGTTGAAGTCTTAGAAGTGCCACTGATTCTGGTTTTAGGCCATGATGAGTGCGGTGCAATAAGGGCAACCATGGATGCCTCTGAGGGAAAGCTAGCGGCTCAAGGAACCTTCATCCATAATTTGGTTGGCAGGATCTCTGAGACCGTGACTCAGGCGAAAGCTCACGGCATGGAGGATATTGACCAAATCACTGCGCTGCACGTAAAAGACACCATAAACGAGCTGATTGCCCGTTCCGAGGTGATTCATAGCGGTATTGAATCGGGTAAATTGGCTGTTGTTGGTGCAAATTACAAACTCAGCCTGGGTGAAGTAAAGACTCTTCAGGTTGTTGGCCAGATTTAGTAAATAAGGGAATACAAATGGAATATCGCATCGAACACGACACCATGGGTGAGGTTAAGGTCCCAGTTGACGCCCTCTATTCAGCACAAACTCAGCGAGCAGTTGAGAACTTCCCGATCAGTGGTACGACTTTGGAGCGCCAGCACATTCAAGCTCTAGCCCAGATTAAGAAATGCGCTGCTATTGCAAATGCCTCACTGGGTGTATTGAGTAAGGAAATTGCCGATGCTATCGCCAAGGCCTCTGATGAGGTTATTTCAGGTAAGCATGATGACCAGTTTCCAGTAGACATATTCCAAACTGGTTCTGGGACATCTTCAAACATGAACATGAATGAGGTGCTTGCCACTTTAGCTTCTGGAATTCTTGGCAGTAAAGTTCATCCGAATGACCATGTAAATGCCTCGCAGTCGTCGAACGATGTCTTTCCTACCTCGGTGCATGTGGCAGTTACCAACGCACTGATAAATAACCTTCTGCCAGCGCTGGATCATTTAGCCAGTGCACTTGAAGACAAGGCAAAAGCATGGGATCAGCTAGTCAAAGCTGGTAGAACGCATCTTATGGATGCAACTCCGGTAACTCTTGGTCAAGAATTTGGTGGATACGCAGCACAGATTAGATACGCCGCAGAGCGAGTTCAGGCAACTATCCAACGGGTGGCTGAGGTCCCATTAGGTGGAACTGCGGTTGGCACTGGTATCAATACCCCTAATGGTTTTCCTCAAGAGGTAATCAAACTGCTCGCTTCAGAAACTAAGCTGCCAATAGTAGAAGCTAGAAATCACTTCGAGGCCCAAGGAGCAAGAGATGCTCTGGTTGAAGCTTCGGGTGCGCTTCGAGTTCTTTCCGTTTCACTAACCAAAATTTGTAATGACCTTCGCTGGATGGGTTCTGGACCCAATGCCGGTTTGGGTGAAATTGCCATCCCAGATCTTCAACCGGGTTCATCAATCATGCCGGGTAACTAATGACAAGTTGATTCGTCTCGTCAGAGGAGACCGAGATCTTTTTGGAGTGCACGGTAGAAGCGCTGAGCAAAGACTGGCTGTTGATGTCCT
>JBJTHM010000176.1:0-2972 GCA_046094465.1 Rhodoluna sp.
GCATTGGACTGGCCAGCCGGTGGGTTGGGGGAGGGGTTCTGGGGCGGTGGCAGCGCCAGTTCTTTCTTTAAGTCAGCGATCAATTCCCAGAGTGAAAGCGACAGGGAGGCTTCGCCGGATTCCACTCCAATTTTCGGAAGCGTTCGATCAGCGCGTGTTCGTACCTGCTCTCGCTTCATGCCTGAATTGTTGATAATTTCAGAAGGATTAGCGTTTGCAGGCTGCTTCTCGCACGGGAGCAGGCTGTAGTGATTTCCGTCCTGATTGACTTTTGGGTTCTGTGCATCGAAGTTTGTTGGTAAGGGCTGGATTTGATCGTTGATAAAAGAGCGGGCTTGGCAAGAAAGCGTCCACCCCAATGGGATTGAAAATACCGGCTGAGGATTGCCCTCAAGGCGGAAGTCTTTTCTCAGGAGAATTCTTTTTTTTCGTGGGGAATCATGGTCTAGGAGATCAACGGCTTTTTGCAGGCGAGCTTCGCGTGTCGAGAAGACGGCATCGATTGCAGACCAGCCAAGCCACTTGAATCGCTTCCGATGCTCCTGAACTTCCGCATCGGCATAGCTGGAATCAAGGCTGACAGCCTTTTGGTCGACGATGGCAATTGGATAAACCACTATGTTGTCTGCAAGACTTTTTAGAGTGGCGTATTCCTGTGGGGTGAAATCAACAAAATACTTCTGGCTGTTCTGTTGATTATTCTTCTGGTTGTTCTGTTGATCCTTGTTTTTGTTGGTTAGCAGGGCGGTTACCGTGTTGATACTATCGATAATTTCTCTAGCTGTGATCGCACCAGAATTGTCATACAACCCGCCATCAATCAATCGCCGGGATCGGCTGCCTGGAAAGAATCCATAGGGGCTCACCACCGGAAATCTTGCACTCAAGCCCGCGGCGGTGCTGAAGCGAATGTCCAAGGGCTTCATCTGTGTTGGCCGTTGGAGCCATGGCTCATGAAAGTCGGCATCTGTGAGGCGCGGGTGCTCAGAGATGTATCCTTCACGCAAGCGGAACGGTGAAAAAATATAACGCCGTCCGTTTTCCACCTCCGTGGTGTTTAAGACCAGATAGGGAGCGGCCTGTCCAGCCATCGCATTGGAGGCACTGGCACTGGCACTGGCACTGGGCTGGGTGTAGGTCCTGTTGAGAGTTGGATCTTGAGTCAGATAGAACGAGTCGTCGAGTTTGATCGCGCTTGGATTGGGATCTTTGCGATTTTCGAAGCCGAGCTCTAATCCCAGGCTGCGATCCCAGGCTGCCACGGGCAATGGAAAGAGAGTTTGGGCGGCATTGCCAAAAAGCATGGCCGAAAGGATCATTGCCAAACGGTCATGTTCATCGCTGAAATACTGATCAATCCTGTTGCTGAGTCCTTCCGGTCCATTGGCTTGAGTTCGGAGAGCATTGGTGAATACTGTGGCTCCCACGCTGCCACCAGACACTCCGCTAATGGCAAAGACATGATCACTGAAGGAAGGCACTTGTTCACTCAAGACGGCCAGTGCTTTTGCGGAGTGATACGCCGCATAGATCCCACCCCCTTGGGCTGAAATCACATAGATGGGATACTTCTTTCCAGCTTGTTTGTAGCGTTCGATATCAGCCTTTCGTTGTAGGAGCCATTGCCCTAGGGCGACCTCTAGATGAGGTAGGTGCTTGTTGTTCATTAATGATTCCTCTAATGCGTCCTTTGTCATCAGAGGGTTGAGAGAGAGGTCTGCAACCTGACGCTCAAGCCGAACCTGATGGTTGTCATTAATGCGATTGATTCCAAAAAAGTAGATGCCAACGAGCAATAGTGTCAGCAATGGAATGCTGCTGACAATGCTAAACTGATAGATAATCTGTCCAATCACCAGAAAAAGGCTCATCCCCCAAAAAAGGATGGCTATTGATCCCATAAAATCCGGGAGCGCCTGCGCAGTTTTAGATAAGAGTGCAAGACCAAATGGCAGAGTCGCCCCAAGAAAGAAAAGGACGAAATAAAGTAGTTGAAAGTTTTTGGTCAGAGTTGAGACAGGGCGATCAAAGCGTCGCCACAGCCAGATCAGGAGCGCCCCAAGAGTGAAGAGTAGATAGGGTTTGATCAGATAGACGCCCCAGGATTGACCAGGAGATGAAAACGCTTCCCTGGCGATGACAATCGTGAAGAAGGCTAGGCTCATCCAAGCAAGCCAGAAGAGGATGAGTTCAGTTTTGTGGGAAAAGATTCCTGTCCCCCCTTGAAATGATCCATCCGCTTTCCAGGTTCCCAGTTGAAGGTTGCTTGTCTCTTTTCGGCGTTTTTCGATGAGGGGGAATATCCGCAGTAGGTATCTTGAGGTCAGCCAGAGCAGAACGGAGAGGAGTAGCCCCATCAAGGTGGCCATCAAAAAATGGACGATGCGGTTATCCAGGATCATGGCCAGCAGCACATCTCTGACCTGCGATGTTTGGAAGAGAAAAATGGTTGCTGCGACAACTGCGATCTGCACTCGCAGTTTGAGCAGCAGTTGAACCATGTATTTGAATGCCTGCATGCAGGGAACAATATACTTATAGGCGGTATTAAGGATATGTTGTTGTTCTTCATTGGTATCTTGATCGCTCTCCGGAACAGTATTGGAGTCAATTGTGATCCGGACTTCCCCAGTGTCGTAATATCTCTCGGTTTCAGGGGGCCTTTTTACGAGGGAGACTCTGAAAGGAAATATCAAGTCTCGCGGTTCTCGCTTTTCAGAGGTGAAACTTAGGTTCTTGCTTTCTTTGTTGTAGTGGATCCATGAATTCTCGCCAACGCGAATTTTTTTTGTGGAGTCAAGTTTGATATTGTTGATGGAATCAATGTCAAGATCATAGCTTTCATTGAAGAGAGCTTCGTCGTCGTTGCGGATCGCGCTGTGATGCTTAATCAGGTCCTCCCTCAGGTCAAACGTTTTTGGTTGTCCATCGGCGGCTGGGCATCTATAGCGCAATGTGAACGCTTCAAAAGG
>JBJTHM010000177.1:0-7987 GCA_046094465.1 Rhodoluna sp.
GTCCTAGTGATTGCATCGATAAAGGTCGAAGCACCAATCATGTTGCTGGTGAATTTCACCGTTGTGGTGGAACCGAAAACTTCTTCTCCTTTTAGAAGGTCTAGTTCAACGGTATAAGACTGAACCTCTACAAGCTCGGCACGTTCTTGGGCTTCGGCTCTGGTTAGGTTTTCTCCTGGCATTTATAAACTCCATCGTTTTCTTTTGGACAACAGGAACTAGCCTAGTATTGTCCTAGGCCCCGATTAGAGGTAACGCCAATGCGCATACATATCGCTACTGACCATGCTGGTTTGGAACTTAGCCACTATTTGATTGGTCAATTGGGCCAGTTAGGCCATGAGGTGTTCGACCATGGACCCCAAAGCTATGACCCGCTGGATGATTACCCGGGATTCTGTATTAATGCAGCCCTAGCGGTAAGGGCCGATGAGGATGCAGGCGAGCTGGCGCTTGGCATCGTGCTCGGTGGCTCCGGTAACGGGGAGCAGATGGCTGCTAACAAGGTTGAAGGTATTAGAGCTGCACTGGCATGGAATCTAGATACGGCAAAGCTAGCCAGATCCCACAACGATGCAAATGTGGTTGCGGTAGGGGCTAGACAGCACAGCAAAGAAGAAGTTCTGGAACTAGTCTTAGCTTTCATAAATGAGCCCTTTTCTCAAGATGAGCGCCACATCAGAAGAATTGGAAAGATTGCCTCTTACGAGCAAACAGGAGAGATCCTCTAAGGATGCCTGAAGGTCACTCGGTTCAACGAACCGCAAACTGGTTCAATAAACACTTAGCTGGCACGAAAATCAAAGTCGATTCGCCGCAGGGAAGATTCTCCGAGTCCGCAAAATTGGTCAACAACAGAAGATTGCTCACAGCAAGAGCCATTGGTAAGCAATTGTTTCTTGATTTTGATAATCAGCAAACAGTTAGGGTGCACTTGGGTATCTACGGTAAATGGCGTTACTTTGAGTCAATCGAAACTGAATCTATCGGCCAGGTTAGAGCAAGATTTTTCAATAAAAACCATTTGGCAGATCTTCGTGGACCAACAGTGTGTGAGGTTATTCCAACGGACGAAGTCGCTCACCATGAGAGAAGATTAGGACCAGACCCAACCAATCCTGACCCAAGGAAGTTGAACCAGCAGAGATTTATCCAACGGGTACTCTCATCTAAATCGGCCATCGGGTTACTACTTATGAATCAGAGCGTGATTAGTGGCGTTGGCAATGTCTATCGCGCAGAGTTACTATTTCGAGCAAGAGTTAGTCCACATCGACTAGGCATTGAACTTTCCGAAGGACAAGCATTGGAGATTTGGCAGGATGCCGTAAAACTGATGAAAATCGGGGTGGCCAAGGGCTTTATGGTAACCAGGGAAGAGCAGTTGAGTTCCAAGAAGATCCACGACGAACGAAACTACGTCTATAAGCGCGAGGGCCTAAAGTGCTTGAGATGCAAGGGGAAGGTGGTTTTGGAGGTTATGGCATCCAGAAAACTGTATTACTGTCCAGGTTGCCAGAAATAAGTGGAGCGGATGACGGGAATCGAACCCGCACCATCAGTTTGGAAGACTGAGGCTCTACCATTGAGCTACATCCGCGAAAGCATTAGTGCTAATACATTCTATGGGCTAAGATTGGTCAGGTTGTTAAGTTCTAAAAAACTTGAAAACACCGGGGTGTAGCGTAGTGGCTAGCGCGCCTGCTTTGGGAGCAGGATATCGCAGGTTCGAGTCCTGTCACCCCGACCAGTAAATCTAGTCAGTCTGGTTTACCTCAAAGGTGAGCCCCCATTCAGGAGATAACTGTTGAAGACCACCGTTGAGCGTCTAGCCCCAACCCGCGTAAAACTAGCTATTGAAGTTACCCCAGAAGAATTTAAGCCCAGCCTTGACCACGCCTATGAGCACATTGCCGAGCAGGTGAACATTCCTGGTTTTAGAAAAGGCAAGATTCCCGCAGCGATTTTGGATCAGCGAGTAGGTCGCGGCGCGATTCTGGCTCACGCAATCAACGACGGCCTGGATGGGATTTATCGTTCGGCCATCGAGGCGGAAAAACTCCGCCCACTGGGATCGCCCAAGGCTGATGTCAAACAAGCTCCAGATGAAAAGACTTTTCTAGGAAATCTCATCGTCGAAATCGAAGTTGAGGTTCGACCAGAACTCAAACTTCCACCCATCAAAGGTCTCAAGGTAACTGTTGATGCAATCAAGGTTGAAGAATCTGAGGTTGATGCAGAACTTGACAGATTGCGTGCTCGTTTTGGTTCACTAAAAACTATCGAGCGTCCTGCTGCCAAGGGTGATTTCACCTCGATTGATCTTGTGGCAACTCTCAACGGAGAGCAGATTGACCAAGCGCAGAACATCTCTTATGAGATTGGTAGTGATTCACTCCTTGATGGAATAGATGAAGCTCTGATAACCCTCACCGCTGGCGAAACAACCACCTTCAAAAGCAAATTAGTTGGTGGAGATAAAGCTGGTGAAGAAGCCGAAATCACCGTGACTCTAAATGCAGTCAAGGAACGTGAACTGCCAGAAATTGATGATGCTTTGGCTCAGACTGCAAGCCAGTTTGATACCGTCAAAGAACTTCGCGAATCCTTGAAAGAGGAAATCAAGCGCAGTAAGTCATACACCCAGGGTCTTCAAGCCAGGGAACTACTAACTGAAGAGCTGTTGAAGTTAGTGGATGTTCCGGTTTCAAGTGAGTTAGTTGAGCAGGATGTTTTACGTCACCTTGAAGGCGAAGGGAAGACTCTTGATGACCCGCACGCGGTTGAGGTTCGTGAAGAATCAACCAAGTCCTTCCAGGTGCAGATGCTGCTTGATGCAATTGCTGAGGCCGAAGAGGTTCGAGTAAACGAGAATGAGTTACTTCAGTATCTGATTCAGGCTAGCCAGTCATACGGTATGCAGCCGAATGAGTTTGTCAAGGTTGTCGATGAGCAGGGTCAGATTCCTTCCTTTGTGGCTGAGGTAGCTAGACGCAAAGCACTTTCAATCGTTCTTGAAGCCGCTCAGGTCACCGACAGTGAAGGCAAGAAGGTTGATTTAGCCGAGTTTGCCAAGGCTGACGATGCAGCTGAAATCCTTGAAGAAGAGGCAAACTAGCCCGATCTTGGTCACTTTGCCTGTGGCGAACATGGGAAAGATTTTAGGCGCTGCTCGGTTATCTTGATTAGGCAAAGAACTTTGCAACTAAGAGGAGCAATACATGGTTGAGAATCCAACGATGAATAACGTTTTTGAACGTCTATTGAAAGATCGCATTATCTGGTTAGGTGATGAGGTCAGAGACGATAACGCAAATGAGATTTGCGCCAAGATGCTTTTACTAGCAGCCGAAGATTCAACCAAAGACATCTTTTTGTATATCAATTCACCTGGTGGATCGATTACCGCAGGAATGGCTATCTATGACACCATGCAGTATGTCCCAAATGACGTAGTCACTGTTGGTATTGGAATGTGTGCTTCGATGGGGCAGTTCTTATTGACCGCTGGAACCAAGGGTAAGCGTTTTCTGACACCAAACACCAGAGTTCTTTTGCATCAACCGCTGGGTGGATTCGGTGGAACCGCTGCGGACATCCAAACCCAAGCTTTTTTGATTAACGACATGAAAAAGCAACTTGCTGCAATCACAGCAAAGCAAACTGGAAAAACCGTTGAGCAGGTTATGGCCGATGGTGATCGCGATCGCTGGTTCAATGCCCAGGAAGCACTCGAATATGGTTTTGTTGACCACATCCAAGAGTTTGCTGCCGTTTCAACCGGTGTGGGTAAGAAGTAGGAGTGAGAAAGATGAATAAAGATAACATGCCGCAGGCTCGCTACATTCTGCCTTCTTTTGAAGAAAGAACTCCTTACGGTTACCGTCATCTTGACCCTTACACAAAGCTGTTCGAAGACAGAATTGTGTTTCTAGGAGCACAGGTGGACGATGTAACAGCTGATGACATTATGGCTCAGTTGCTGGTTTTAGAAAGTCAAGATCCTGATCGCGACATCACCATGTATATCAACTCACCTGGTGGATCCTTTACGGCACTAACCGCAATTTACGACACCCTGCAGTACATCAAGCCAAAGATTCAGACAGTTTGTTTGGGTCAGGCCGCCTCGGCTGCTGCGGTGCTGCTAGCCGGTGGAACACCAGGTAAGCGTCTGGCATTACCCAACTCAACGATTTTGATTCACCAACCAGCTTCCGGTGGAGGTGGACGCGGTCAAGCATCAGATATCGAGATTCAGGCAGCTGAAATCATGCGCATGAGAGTTTGGCTGGAAGAGACCCTAGCTAAGCACTCTAAGAAGACTAAAGAGGAAGTCAGCAAGGATATCGAGCGTGACAAGATTCTTACCGCCGAAGCTGCTCTTGAATATGGTCTGATTGATCAGGTGCTGACCACGCGTAAGGCATAACGTTAGGTAACGATTTACAAACCCCGCCCCAAATCTTTAGTGATTAGGCGGGGTTTGTTGTTAGGTTGAGATAAGAACGTTTTGTGCGAAACGGTCAAAGAGAATATTCGGCCGCTTTGCATTCGCTAAATCAATCGATTGCTTTCAAGCTTCCGTCTACTCAAAAGATCATGGTCTGTGCGGGCTGGTATTTGAAAGGAAACAATGAGGAAAGTAATCGAACGTCTAGTCTTGTCCGCAGGAGCAATTTCACTCGCTTTTTCACTTCTAGCCGGAGCTCCATCTCAGGCGGCAGGATATAACCCACCGGTAAATGGAACTTCAGTGATGCGTCTAGTATCACCGCAGCCCACCACGGCTAACTCAGTCAGCATGCTCTCTGATGCTAAGGGAAGTTGGGACCAGTTTTACGGTAAGGGGCTGAATCCTTTCATTATGTATGCCGATGTCAAAGGCACAGTCGACCTAACCTACAAATACACCAACGCAGCTGGTTCTCCACTTGCCAACCAGACCGTTTATCTGATTGTGAACAAGAAGTACTCTTGCAGCAAGACAACCTTTTCAACGCCGTTGAACACTAACTACCCAGGTGGTAACCGTAACGGGGACACCCACGCTATTGTTCGTGACTGGTGTGGTGATCAACCACAGATGGGTGCTGGTCAAACAGCGGTTATCGCAACAACGAACGCCCAAGGTCTAGCCACCTTCCAGCTAAAGAACTATAACTTCTCGGGTGAGATGTTCCCTCCAGCAATAAACAAGATGAACCTTTACTCCAAGGGAATCGCCTGTGCTGATGATGACATGTGCATGCAGACCACAATTGCACCGAGTTTAATTGCCCACCCAACCGAGGCTCAGGAGCGCAATGAGGATAAGGACCTGCTCTTTTTACACTTCGTGAATCCAAAACTAAGTGCAACTATTCCGTCCCAGAGAGTCAAAGCTGGCAGTTCTAAAGTAATCAGCTTCAAGTTGACTAATCTTTCTAAGGATGAGGTTGCCGGTACCACAGTCACCTTCGAGTCCTATGGAGAAGGCAACGAATTACAAACCTGGTCCGAGGTCTCTGATGCTAACGGTGTTGTGAAGGTAACAGTTTCAGCTCCAACGGGGACCCTTGGTCTTCAGGTGGTTAGAGCCAAGATTTATGGAGCACCTAAAGGAACTGACGCCAAGATCTATTGGGTTAAGTAGTGGTTTTAGCCAACCTGGGATTTGTCCTAGGTTGGCTAACCGGCTTTGTCTGTCCAACTCGGTAGGCTTTTTACATGACTCGACTCAGTGACCCAGGGGACATGCTGAAGTGCAACTTCTGCTCAAAAACGCAGAAGCAGGTGCTGAAGCTTATCGCCGGACCAGGTGTCTACATCTGTAATGAGTGCATCGAGCTCTGTAATGAAATCATCGAGGAGCAATTAGGTAAAGCTCCAAGACCGGTTGAAGATTTTGAACTACCAAAGCCAAAAGAGATTTTCTCTTTTCTCGATGAGTATGTGATTGGTCAAACACAAGCAAAAAAGGCACTTTCTGTTGCCGTTTACAATCACTACAAAAGAATTCGCTCAACTGGGACTCTAACTGTCTCGGGTAAAGATCACGATTCGATTGAAATTGCTAAGTCAAACATCCTTTTGGTTGGTCCAACTGGTTGTGGTAAAACCTATCTGGCTCAAACCTTAGCCAAGCGACTAAATGTCCCATTTGCAGTTGCCGATGCCACTAGCCTTACCGAGGCTGGTTACGTTGGCGAAGATGTTGAGAACATTCTCCTAAAGCTAATCCAAGCTGCCGACGGTGACGTCAAGCGAGCTGAACAAGGCATTATCTACATCGATGAGATAGACAAGATTTCTCGCAAAGCCGAGAACCCTTCAATCACCAGAGACGTTTCAGGTGAGGGTGTGCAGCAGGCATTATTGAAGATCCTCGAAGGCACAGTGGCTTCAGTACCACCGCAGGGTGGCAGGAAGCACCCTCAGCAAGAGTTCATTCAGATTGACACCACGAACATCCTGTTTATTGTTGCCGGCGCTTTTGCTGGATTGGAAAATATCGTGCAAGGTCGAATCGGCAAAAAAGGAATTGGTTTCGGTGCTGAGATACGCAACAAGTCAGAGGAAACTGATATCTTCTCGCAAGTTCAACCTGAAGACTTACGTAAATTCGGATTGATTCCAGAGTTTATTGGAAGACTACCCGTCATCGCTGCCGTAACACCACTTGATCACAATGCGCTGATTCAGATTCTGGTCGAACCGAAGAATGCGCTAGTCAAGCAGTATCAAAGAATGTTTGAACTGGATGGTTTTGAATTAGAGTTTGATCGACCAGCACTCGAGGCAATTGCCGATGAGGCAATCAAGCGTGAAACCGGAGCAAGAGGCTTGCGCTCAATTCTTGAAGAAATTCTCGGGCCAATAATGTTCGAAATTCCAGGAAGCCCAGCAGCTGGTGTTGTCAAAGTGACTCTCCCAGTAGTTCAAGGACTAGAGCAACCCAGCATCCTGCCAATTAAACGTCAAGATAAGACCGCTTAGTTAGGTTCAAGTGGAAACCAAGCTTGGGCTTCGTGCACCAATCATCGCTGGGACAGTTGCATCAATAACCGGGACAGCTGCAACAACAGCAATTTTTCTGAGTGCATTTCTAAACTTTGGTGCAACAAAAGAGCAAAGCATTGCCGCGGTGTCTTTGATGCTGGTGGCTTACGGAGTACTTTCTATTTTGCTCAGTTGGAAATTCAAGATGCCACTTTCGATTGTCTGGTGCACCCCTGGAGCAGCACTGATAGCTGGTTCAAATCTTGACGGTGTTGGTTTTCAAAATGCTATGGGGGGAGTTCTCCTAGCCGGAGTGCTTCTGGCACTAACCGGACTCTGGCCAGCTCTAGGAAGAATCGTTTCTAAAATTCCAAAATCGGTTGCAAGTGCAATGCTTGCTGGAGTTATTTTCAGTTTTTGTGGTGCACCTTTTCAGGCCAGTTCCGCTTATCCAGCTTTGGTGCTGCCAGTAATCGCAACCTGGCTAATTCTCTATTGGCTTGCACCAATCTGGGCTTCTCCGGCGGCCATAGTTCTAGCTTTCACTCTGATTGGGTTAGATCGTTCACTAGCTGTTACTTCTAGCGACTGGATTATCAGTCTTGGTTTCGTAATTCCAAGTTTCTCAATCGCCAGTGTGCTCAGTATCGCTCTGCCGCTCTACCTTGTTGCAATGGCATCGCAGAACATTCCTGGTATCGCGATTATGAAAAACTACGGTTACGAGGTTCCTTTCCGAGCTAGTCTTCTCACCACAGGCCTTGGCACGGTCGCCGTTTCATTAATAGGCGGATTCGTGATGAATCTAGCTGCCATAACTGCTGCTTTGAATGCCAACGAACATGCTCACAAAGACCCTGCAAAGCGTTGGCTTGCCTCGGCTGCAGGCGGATTCGTCTACTGCATCTTTGCGCTTTTTGCCGGAATAGCTGTTGCTTTTGTGTATCAAACGCCAAGAGAACTACTTCTGGCCGCCAGCGGCTTAGCGCTGTTACCAACCATAGTC
>JBJTHM010000178.1:0-2836 GCA_046094465.1 Rhodoluna sp.
CAAATCCAGATCCCCGTGGTGAATCCGATAGAAGCAAAAATTATTGTAAGGATTCTTCCCACTCGAGATTTTAGCAAGGAAAAGCCAAAGGCTAAAAGTGAAGTTATAAAAATAACTGAAACAATCAGTGCTGCAGCTAGAGCTAGGCTTTCCATATTCTTCTCCTTTATTGTTCTTATCTAAAGACTAACTTTGCAACACTAGTTCAGTTAGTTAATTAGAGAGCGATGATTTCACCCTGTGGTTTACCGCCACCCAGACTTGGAACTTCTAGTCTTGAATGTAAATCTTGATACTGCTCAGTGGTCAACAGACCTGTTTCAAGCATGAGTTTGATAGCCACCAGAGGTGCAGCTCTCAGTGACCCATCGGCAATCTTGATTGTGATGCCGTAGCCAGATCTAGTTCCAACTGCAAATACACCCTCTGCCCCATTTTTGGCAATAAATCCAGCATCCAATAGAACGGCATCCGGGACGCCGTGGTTTGAGATAACCCAGCCATTAGCGGTTAGTGTGTCAACCAACTCTGTTTCAGTTTTGGTAACCAAACCAATTGCCCGAGCAATTCCTTCCACAGTCATAGCGTGAAGCGGTGCGCCGCAACCATCAATAGCGGTCTTGAAAATTTTTTCACCAGAGAACTCTTCTAATACTTCGATGACTTTCTGCTGGATTGGATTACTTACCGACAGGTAAGTTTTGGTATCCCAATTGTTTTTGACACAGCTGTATAAGAAACCGGCATGCTTACCAGAACAGTTGTATTGAATCCCGTCTGGGCACTGTAAATCCTTCTCGGTTAGGTCCGCCTTTGCCAAGATGGAGCCGACCAGTTTGATGTGCTCTTTTGTGGAACGGTGACTGGCTGAAGTAATCGCTAGTTCCTGGCCAGTGAGGTCTAAACCAACTCTTCGCATAGCAACGGTTTGCAGAGGCTTTATGGCAGATCTTGGATAGATGAGCCTCTTTGGGTTACCTTTATGAAAAACTACTTTCCCCTCTGGGTCTGTGACAACAGCGATACCGCGGTGCCAGGATTCAACTAGCCCTCCTCTAGTGACCACAGCTAACTCAACAAAGTCTTTAGTACTTGCTGCTATTGCCTCAATGATTTGTTCCGTTGAACTCATTTGGTTAGATTCTCCAACTGGTATTCAGATCGAATCCTTCGCACCGTTCCGGTGACACTTCTCAGGATTATGCTGTCGGTTTCAATCACTGAGCCTTTTCTTCTCACACCAGCAAGCATCGAACCATCCGTTATACCGGTTGCAACAAAGAGAGTGTTATTGCTATTGACCATCTCATCTGCTTCATAAACGTAATCTAGTTTCAGACCTGCGGCTACCACTCTTTCGCTTTCTTCCTCATCTGTTGGAGCAAGTATTCCCTGAATAAATCCACCTAGGGCCTTTATGGCACAGGTGGTAACAATTCCTTCAGGAGATCCACCAATACCCACACAGATATCTATTCGCGAACTTTCCATGGCAGCTTGAATGCCACCGGCAACATCACCATCAAGTAATAACCTGGTGCTGGCTCCCGCCTCTCTGATTTCTTCAATTAGTTTTTCATGTCTAGGTCTATCTAGACAGGCAACCACGATCTCACTGACATCTTTATTTGTTGCTTTAGCTAATAGTCGAATATTCTCAGCAATCGGCAATCTAATATCCAGTAGGCCCACCGCTGCCTTGCCAGCGACCAATTTATTCATGTAGTAGACAGAGGAAGCATCCAGCATCGCACCTCGATCGGTCACGGCAATCACGCTCAGAGCATTCTGTCTTCCAGCAGCGGCAAGGCTTGTGCCATCTATTGGATCAACTGCTATATCGCACAGCGGCCCCTGGCCTGAACCAACCAGTTCTCCGTTGAAAAGCATCGGTGCATTATCTTTTTCACCCTCACCGATAACAACTACACCCCGCATGTCCACGGTGGCTAGGAAGCTACGCATGGCATCAACGGCTGCGCCGTCGGCGGCGTTTTTATTTCCCTTACCGATAAAATTTCTGGCTGTGATAGCAGCGGCTTCGGTCGCTCTAACCAGCTCTAGGCCAAGGTTTCTATCTGGCCTCAGTTGTTTGACAAACTGCTGGTGAGTCAAGCAATCTCCTTCGATTAGTTCCATACTAAACCTCTGCAGTTTGGCTAACTCGGAGCCTAGGCTTATCTGGGAGGATAAATGCCTAAGAAACCAGGACTGACTCAAATTGAGAAAGATGCCATAGCGGCAAGAGCAAAGGAAGCCAGCCGTGCCAGAGGCAAAGACCCGGCCGTTGACTTAGCTGAGGTGATGGCCAAGTACAAGGAAATGCCTAAGGATGATCGTGAGATGGGCCTCAAAATACACGAACTTATCTCTAAGACAGCACCCGATTTGTTGGCTAGAACCTGGTACGGAATGCCTGCCTACTACACACCAGGAAAAGACGGGAAGGTAATCTTTTTCTTTCAATCTGGAGCCAAGTTCAAGACCCGCTACTGCACCGTTGGTTTCAGTGAACACGCCAAATTAGATTCAGGAACATTCTGGCCAACATCATTTGCTTTAGTGAAACTAACTAAAACTGTTGAGGGGCAGCTAAAGAGCCTAATCCTAAAGGCACTAGGAAAATAACATTCTCATAAATCAGAGCGGAAATTAGTATCAATTGCTTTCAAAGCAAACTACTTTGTATCTAAGGGGGAAATAAATGATCTGTACTAATTGCAATCACCAAATCACTAAACAAAGTGCCATCTGTCCGAACTGTTCGGTCTAGTAATGTTTATCATCGCTCTAGCTAATAAAAAGTATCGAAAGATCCGATGACCGAAGCTCCAAA
>JBJTHM010000179.1:0-3070 GCA_046094465.1 Rhodoluna sp.
ATTCCCAGCACTGTTAGAGATGCATTGAAAACTCTTCTGTATTCAGAAAAATCAGATCCCACTATTTTGACATCTCTGGTCTTAAAGACAACCAGTGCTAAAAGCCAACCAACATAAAGCCCGAGTCCAATAAACTGCGGCGAGATATCTACTCGCAAAACTCCATCGGAGTTTATGTTGTCAACATTCTGGAATGAGCCGTAGTTATACAAATAGGTTAAAAGAGATACAGCAAGTAGGACCAACACGTCTACAACCAGGATTCCCCTAGCGTAGTCACGCATAGTTAGTCTTTTGGTCATCTAGAGAACCACTCCACTATTACTTTGAGCATGTCATCTATTTGCTGTGCTACCTCAGAATATACTTCAAGGCTCTCCCCGTATGGGTCCATAACATCTTTAGGGTCTTCTCCGGTAGGAACCATACCTCTTAGAAGTATTGCCTGTTCGATAGCTCTCTTGAGGTATGCATCTCTAGTCTCTCTGGGTTTCTTTTGAAACTCTTCAGAAAACTCTGGGTCAGTACTTAGAAAAGATGTGAGCCTGGCAAATTCATCGATAGAGAAGGAATACTTTCCAGCTCTTGGAAGTAATCTGGCGATTTCTGAGCGGTGCTCTAGTGTCATTGTGATTACCAGATCTGCATCAGTTAGCAGCTTCTGGGTTAGATCTTTCGCCTTGTGTGCTGTTGGCTTGTAGCCTCTTTGAACCATGGCCTCTTGAGACTCTTTGGTCATCGGGTCACCAGTCATGGCAGCCACACCGGCAGAGGTAACTACTAGAGGTAGCTTATGTTTCTTAGCAAGATCTTCGAGCATTTGCTCTGCCATAGGTGAGCGGCATATGTTTCCAGTGCAGACAAACACGATTTTCGTGTTTGAAGTTGTCGAAGCCATGAGCTATGCCTTTTTAGGGGTTTTACGAGTTGGCTTTGATGCTGACTTCTCTTTGGTCTCATCAGTGGCATCTTCGCCATAAGCCTGACTGTATGTTCCGTAAGCACCGTAGGCTCCATAAGCTCCATACGCGCCATACTTGCCGTAACCATATTTACCGTAAGCACCATATGCTCCGTATGAGCCGTACTTGTAGCTGTAGCGGTAGCGGTATGCATCAACACCTTTGGTTGGAATCTTGTTCATCACGAATCCAAGAATTCGTCCACCAATTGCATCTACGTGACCCAGTGCTGCAGACAGTTGTGGCTTAGTTGTCTTTCCGACACCGACTACCACTACAACACCACCGGTGATCTTAGAAAGAATTGCAGCATCGGTGACTGGAAGCAGTGGAGCAGAGTCAATCAAAACTACGTCGTAGTCTTTCTCGGCTTTAGTAAGGAACTTAATCATTCCTTCGCTACCTAGTAGTTCCGATGGGTTCGGTGGCACCTGACCTGCTGGAAGCAGGTCTAGGTGTTTTCTACCCCAGCGCTGAACTACATCTCTCAGTTTTACCTGACCAATTAGAAAGTTGGTTAACCCAACGGCACCTTCGATTGAGAAATACTTGTGCACCTTTGGTTTTCTGAAGTCACAGTCAACTAGCAATACTTTTAGTCCTGAATCTGCCATCGCAATAGCCAGGTTTGCAATTGTTGAAGTTTTACCTTCAGCTGGAATAGAAGATGTAACAACTAGCGATTTTCTAGATTCGGCAACCTCAACGAACTGGATGTTGGTTCTTAGTTGGCGGAAAGCTTCAGATCTTGTGCTCTTCGGGCTGGTGTGAACAATCAATGGGTTTGAATCTGCTGTTGGGTCAAAGACAATTCCACCGAGAATGCTTACTGTGCCATCTTCCTTTTCTGGAACGTCTTCAACACTTCTAATTCGAAGATCCAGACTCTCTCTAAGAAGAGCTGCACCGAAACCAAGTGCTAAACCAATAAGTGCTCCAAGGGCAAGGTTTAGAAGTGGTCTAGGCGATGCTGGTGCCTTAGGCGGTTCAGCCTGTTGGACAACGCTTAGCTTTACTGGTGAGGCAAGAGTAGGGTCAATGGTTTCTAGTTCCGCCACAGCAGTTTCTAGCGAGTGAGCAAGCGAGTTAGCGATGCTTGCTGACTTAAACGGAGAAGGGTCGGTAACGGTGATCTCAAGAATTACTGTGTTCAGTGGCACGCTGGTGGAGATACGATCTGGCAGACTTGCAGCCTCTTCCTGAAGGCCTAACTCAGCAATTACCGGTGTAAGTACCTTGGCATCGGTGACCATGGCTGCGTAGGACTTTATGCGCTTTTCCGAAAAGGAGCTTCCAGTCAAAAGATCTGAAGTTGATTCGGTTCCACTGGTTGTGACGAAAACCCTGGTGGTGGACTCATACATAGGAGTTGTCAGAGAGGTTACTGCAAATGCCGAGAGAATGGCTGCAAAGAAGATTGCCCCAACAAGCACAAACCGCTTGCGGACAACCAGTAGATATTCACTAATTCTCAAGAAGAACCCCTCAAAAAACGCTTAGAGGTCTAAACTACCTGAAACTAGGGGGTTTTGGGGAGTCTCTTTGATTGTTCCCACTTAAGAGATTTTAGGTTTCAAGTAGGTAAAATTTGTGGATTTCCCTCGCTAACCCTTGTATTTCTGCTATAAACTGACAAAATCCACTTATACAAAACGAGGGACCATGAAAAAGACACTTATTGCCGTATCTGCGGTCACCGTCTTAGGTTTATCTTCTAGCCTTCCTGCTCTGGGCTACCCAGCAGGACAAGCTCCCGTACTAGGTCTTTCTTCTGCAAGTCGTATCCTTCCAGGTGATCCAGTATCAGTTCAGATTTCAAGAGTGAAGCCAGGCTGTAGCGTAACTGTTCGTTGGCTTGGTGAAGATGTAACTCCTATCACTACCACAATTAAAGCAAGCGGTAAGTCCGGTTCAATTTCTATAGCAACTCCTTCGACTGCAGGAACATACACTCTTTCAACTAACTCAATTAGTGCAGCATGTACTGGTGGTTCTACAGCAACTCTTACTAAGTCAATCGTTGTTGGAAGACTTGCAAGCATCGTGGGTAAAGTTTCATCAACAAGTGCTTTCTCTTCAAAGAACCCAACCTTCTCTGTTTCAGGAAC
>JBJTHM010000180.1:0-4375 GCA_046094465.1 Rhodoluna sp.
GCCTATTAATGACCACCTCGGCTTTGACCGTGACCGGGCAGATAGACCCAGCTTCATTAAATAGAAATGACCTGGTTCCAGCGATTCTTCCGCTTATTCTTCCTATCTCGATTCTTGTTTTACCGCTACTGGATTTTGCTCTGGCAGTAATTCGAAGATTAGCCGCAGGTAAATCGCCGTTTGCAGCAGATCGGTTGCACCTGCACCACAGGCTTCAGGATTTCGGGCATTCTCATGTGGGCTCCGTCCTAGTGTTCTATTTCTGGAGCATTGCTGTCTCCGTGAGTTGCCTAATGCTGTTCCTTACAGATTTGGTTTGGGTAATACTGTTTGTCGCGCTTTCGATCTCAGCAGCACTGGTTTACACAGTGTGGCCTGCGGTCGTGAAGGCTAGGCGCAAGAAGGGAAATGTAAATGTTTGATGATGTTAGAAGCGTGATGGTTCGAGTCAGCTGGCTCGGAGGCTTACTTGTAGCGTCGATTGCTGCTATCGCCTCTTTAGTTGGCTTCTTTATCGCAGGACCGTCAGGTATTTTGGCAGCCTGGGCCGGTTCAATTGCTGCCTTTGCCTTTACCGGGTTGACCATCCTGAGCGTCCTCTTCGGATCCAAGATGAAGCTCGGCGGTTTGCTGGGAATGGTGCTTGGGGGCTGGCTTATCAAGATTGTGCTCTTCTTAGTATTTTTCAGTTACCTCAATAAGGCCCCATGGTTGGTGAGCCAAGCTCGACCCGTGGTTTTCTTTACGGTTGTTGCAGCGGTAATCGGAGGTTTGATTTTAGACACCTGGGTGGTAAACAAGGCACGGTTATCCCCAGAGGTAAAGCGTTAGTAGTTTACTGGAAATTAACCTCTTTTAGGCATTTTCAGGTGTTTTCATACTGATAACATTTAGGTATCGCTCGCTAGTTTCTTGAGCGAAAAAGCACTGTAAATCGCCGCAAGGGCCCAACCTTGCCCCGAAACAGGAGACCAAGCTGTTCGCTAAAACGTTGTCGCTGCTTAACACAGTGGTTAAGCCAGTCACCGAAGGTGAAGGTGGCTTCGAGGCTCCGTCAATTAACGAGTTCTACCCACAAGTAATTTTCTTCGAGGGAACTTGGTTTGAAATCAACCGAATCATGCTGATTCGTTTCTTAGTGCTCACAATCCTGATTGTTCTTTTCACCATGTGGTCAAACCGTTTCCGCAAGAGTGTGGCAACAAACAGCTATGTTCCATCCAGATTCCAGATGTTTGGTGAAATTGCCCTGAACTTTGTTCGTAAGTCAATTGCTCACGAGCAACTTGGTGAAAAAGATGGCGAGCGGTTCCTGCCGCTATTGACCACAATCTTCTTCGTAGTGCTTGGTATGAACATCACTGGAATCATCCCAGGTCTTAACATCGCTGGTACCTCGGTGATCGGTTTGCCTCTGGTGCTAGCTGCTGCTGCCTACGTGACTTTTATTTATGCTGGTGTGAAAAAACACGGACTTGGCTTTTTCAAGAATGCCCTTTTCCCATCAGGTGTGCCACCAGCTTTTTATGTTTTGGTTACACCGATTGAGCTTCTCTCAACATTCATTCTTCGTCCGGTAACTTTAGCTCTTCGTCTTATGATGAACATGATTGCCGGTCACTTACTTTTGGTTCTGTGTTTCACAGCGACACAGTTCTTCTTTTTCAACACCGATGGCTTTTTCAAGCTGATGGGTGTTGGAACCTTTACTTTTGGGTTTGTCTTCACACTCTTTGAGATGCTGGTGGCATTCTTGCAAGCTTATGTGTTCACGCTTTTGACAACCGTATACATTCAGTTGTCACTAGCAGATGAACACTAAGAACTAAGGGCTGACAAAAGTTGGTCCTCAACATGGAAGGAAAATAAAGTGCAGATCATTCACTTAGCAGCAGAAGCTGCGACTCAGGTATCACAGATTAGCGGTAACCTCGGCGTAATTGGCTACGGTCTTGCAGCCATCGGCCCTGGAATCGGTGTAGGTCTAGTAGTTTCTAAGACCATCGAGTCCATTGCCCGTCAGCCAGAGTTGGCTAGCCGTCTTCAGGTAACCATGTGGCTAGGTATCGCGTTTACCGAAGCTCTTGCTCTTATCGGTCTAGCAACCCCATTCATCTTCACCGCATAGGCTGAAAACGTAAAAACATGACTATGGGAATCCAAGAAATCGTTCGTGCTTCGGCATCAGCAAACCCGCTGTTGCCAGCACCTGCTGACATTATCTGGTCTGCAGTAGTTTTCTCGATTCTGCTGGTCTTTTTCTGGTTCAAAGTTCTGCCAAGCTTCAAAAAGAACATCGATGCTCGCACTGAAGCCATTGAAGGTCGACTTGCTGAAGCGGAGAAAGCGCAGGCAGAAGCTGCACAGAAAACTGCAAACATCGAAGCGGAGCAAGCCGCAGCGCGTGCAGAGGCGGCTCAGATTAGAGAGTCTGCTCGAGCTGAAGGAGCTGCCATCATCGCAGAGATGAAAGAAACTGCTGCTCTGGAAGCACAGCGTCTAACCGAGACTGCGAAAAAGCAGATCGAGGCCGAACGTCAGGCAGCAATCATTTCACTTCGAAGCGAAGTCGGTGCTCTAGCAGTTGACTTAGCTGGTGCAGTTGTAAAGCAGAATCTGAAAGATGACAAAAATTCAGCAGGAATCGTTGACGACTTCCTAAACCAACTCGAGAAGGATGGCAAGAGCAAGTAATGGCATCTTCAACTCGTCAGGCTCTTCTGAGCGCTAGGGAAGAGATTAAGCCCTTCCTAGATGGTGGCTTAGATTTTGCAACTGATCTTTTCACAATCGCGGAGGCAGTGGCAGGTAATGCCCAACTTCGTGGCATGCTATCGGACCCTTCCACCGATAGTAAGAACAAGGCTGCTCTGGTTGAGCGGGTCCTGTCTGGAAAGGTCAGTTCTGGAGCTGTTGAGTTTTTGAAGTTATTTGTTGCAAAACGCTTTTCCAAAGGTTCAGATTTGGTTACCGGATTAGAGCAGCTCGGCGTTTACGCTGCATCTGCATCGAGCGAGAGCCAGGTAGATGAAGTGATTGCCGAACTGTTTGCCTTTGAGCAAATAGTGGCTTCCGATCGTGAACTGCAGTTTGCTCTGAGTAGCAAGAGTGCTCAACTGGACGCAAAACTCAAACTTGTTGATGCATTACTTTCCAGCAAGGTAAATCCAGTGACAAAGACTCTTGTGGTTCAAGCCGTTCGCGGTGCGAGAGGGCGCAAAGTCGGCGTTGTCCTAGATCAATTTGCTAAGCAGGTGGCAGCATACGGTAAGTCGTTGGTGGCAAACGTCCGAGTTGCCTCCGAACTAAGCTCTGAGCAGTTGGATCGATTGAGTGGGAACCTCGCCAAAACTTATGGTGAGTCAGTCAAATTGAATGTAGAAGTAGACCCTGCAATCCTTGGCGGAATAGTCGTCGAGGTAGCTGGAGAAATTATTGACGGAAGCATTTCCAGCCGTCTAAACAACCTAAAACAGCAGTTGGTTCGCGCCGCTGCGAGTGTAAACCGAAGCTAACGCTTCTAAAAGAAGAAGGAACGCAAAAATGGCAGATCTAAGCATCAGTCCGAATGAGATTCGCGATGCACTGAAAGACTTTGCTAAGTCCTACGAGCCGAGCGAGGCTAGCCGCACCGAGGTCGGTCACGTAATCGACGCTGGTGACGGTATCGCCCACGTCGAAGGGCTACCAAGTGTGATGGCTAACGAGCTTCTAAAATTTGAAGACGGAACCCTAGGGTTGGCTCAAAACTTGGATGAGCGTGAGATTGGTGTGATTATCCTCGGTGAATTCGAGCACATCGTCGAAGGTATGAAAGTTGAGCGAACTGGCGAAATCCTTTCGGTTCCAGTTGGCGATGCGTTCCTAGGTCGTGTAGTTAACCCAGTTGGCGCTCCAATCGATGGCAAGGGAGAGATCAAGGCGGAGACCCGTCGTGCGCTGGAACTGCAAGCTCCTGGTGTAATGGCACGTAAGTCAGTGCACGAGCCACTGCAGACTGGTATCAAGGCAATCGATGCGATGATTCCCATCGGTCGTGGACAGCGTCAGCTAATCATCGGAGACCGTCAAACTGGTAAAACAGCTATCGCAATCGACACGATTATTAACCAGAAAGCGAACTGGGATTCTGGAGACCCGACTAAGCAGGTTCGCTGTATTTATGTTGCTATCGGTCAAAAGGGTTCAACTATTGCTTCGGTAAAAGGTGCTTTAGAGGCTGCTGGTGCCATGGAATACACCACCATAGTAGCTTCGCCAGCATCTGACCCTGCTGGATTCAAATACCTAGCCCCATACACTGGTTCGGCGATTGGTCAGCACTGGATGTATGGCGGCAAGCACGTCCTGATTATTTTTGATGATCTATCAAAGC
>JBJTHM010000181.1:0-10436 GCA_046094465.1 Rhodoluna sp.
CACTGTCTCTAACTGTCCCAGTTACGGTGGTGGACTGCTCATCACCCCGGAAGCTTTAGTTGATGATGGTGAGTTCGATCTTTTTATCTTGAACTCGATAAGCCGGTTGGAGTTGATAAAACTTTTTCCAACGGTCTATGAAGGTAAGCACGTCACCCACCCAGCGGTTGAAATCATTCGTGCAAAACAGGTAAGCCTTGACTCACCCGGTATGCCAGCCTATTCAGATGGCGAGCATGTCGGTGAATCTCCAGTAACCTGCACAGTTGCCGCTAAGGCACTGAGGGTTTACGCCTAAGTTCGGGCTGGTTCTATCCGCCCTGCTCTGGCATAATAGAGAAGTTGCTTTGCGGCCCCATCGTTTAGCGGCCTAGGACGCTGCCCTCTCACGGCAGTAGCGCGGGTTCAAATCCCGCTGGGGTCACCATTTCCGCCTCCAGAATTGGAGGCGGATTTAATTTAACGACACAGGCTAGGGTTTAACTGATGGAGTTAACTGAATTTCGACCTCGAGCATTGCTATCGCTGGCCAGTGGGCTGATTGATCAGGTCAGCTATGTTCCGCACCTACCCACGCCAGGTGGAGACGTGCTAGCCACCAAAACCTTCACACAGGTTGGCGGGGCACTAAATCTTGAGGCGGCTGCAGCAAGGCTTGGCTTAGCAGCCATTCACTGCACACCGCTTGGCACGGGACCAAGAGCTACCGAGATTCGTAAAGCCATGGAGAAGGAGCAGGTTACAGTTGCGGCCGTCGAAGATTTTAGCGACGGAGACAGCGGTCTCTGCATTACATTGGTTGAACCTAACGGTCAACGAAGCTTTGTTACACAAAGCGGGGCAGAGGGTCTTAGAAGTTTTGCTGAACTGAAGCAGTATGACTATGCCGAGGACACCTGGTTAGTCATCTACGGCTACGAACTTGTCTATCCAACATCTAAAGATGCCTTCAAAGAGCTTTTTGCATCTGGATTAATCAAAAGCAGAATAGTTTTTGATCCTGGACCGACAACCGCAGAATTGTCAGAGGAATTTCTAACTTGGCTGGGTAAGAATGCAACCCTAATTTCTTGCAACAAGAGCGAGTATGAAAAACTGGCTGAATATGTTCAGGATGATCTCTGGCTGTTGTTACGTAAAGGTGCAGAGGGCGCTGAGTTGCATCACGGTGGAAAGATTGTTGCCGACGCTCCAGGCAAGAAAGTTCCTGTGGTGGACACCAACGGTGCGGGAGATATTCACACTGGAGCATTCCTAGCTGCTCTGGCCGCCGGGAACTCTCTTCAAGAGTCACTAGAGCTTGCCTGTCGGGCTGCAGAATTTTCAATTCAACGAGAGGGCGGATGCAGTGGCCCTACTTGGTCTGAGCTTTTAGAGCTGCGCTAGATCTTCTGCCCGAAGTCATCGTGAGAAGGGCAATTGTCACAACCGGCAAAAGAGCAAATAAGTTTAGCCCAGCAAAAGCAACTGCGGCCAAGATGCTTCCTGCAATTGCGCCGCCGGTTGCTCCAGAAAGATTCATCAGCGAGTCGCTAACTCCTTGAACATTCGTTTTCTCATTTGCCGGAAGCGATGAGGCAAGAAGTGCTGAGCCTGCGACAGTGGAAGCGGACCAACCTAAACCGAGGAGAGTAAGTCCGATTGTGACTAGCCAGCGGTAATCCTGACCAAAACCGGCAAAGCTCAGTGCAGCAAGATAGGTAATCTGGCCAAGCACAATCATAGGTATTTGCCCTACTTTGTCGGCAAGGATTCCCATTAATGGAGATAGCGCATACATTCCGGCAATGTGGAGGCTAATTGTGAAACCAACCACCACGATGTCGTAGCCGAGATCTTGCATGTGAACCGGTGTCATACTCATCACAGAGACCATCACCATGTGAGACAGAGCAATGCTGATCACCGCATATCTTGCCAAAGCATTTTGTTTCAAAGTTGCCAGAGCTGATTTGAGTGAAATCTTGTGTTTTGGCCTTCCTGCATCGGATTGAAGCTGCTGAGCAAACTTGAGCGGGTCTGGTTTTAGCCCGAACCAAAAAATCGATGTTGAACAGATTTGTGCTGCCACGGTAAATAAAAACGGTCCGGTCAAAGTTGGCATTCCTAGCAAATGGCCCAGAGCTTCGCCTGGGCCAAAAAGGTTAGGTCCAGTAACAGCACCAACCGTAGTCGCCCAGACCACTAAGCCAATCGAACGCCCAGTTTTCCCAGTGATAGGAATGTCAGTCGCCGCGAATCTGGCTTGAAGCCCTGTGGCAGAACCTGCTCCGAGTAAGAAGATGCCAAGTAGTAAAAGGGGAAAGAATCTAAAAGTCGTTGCGAGGATAACGATTATTGCTCCGCTGATGGCAAAGGCTGCACCAATTGCCAAGGCTGGGCGTCGGCCTTTGGCATAGGCAAGCCTAGATAACGGTATGGCCCAAATCGCAGCCCCAAGCGTGCTAAAAGTGGCCGCAGCGCCTGCCCAAGCTTCAGTTCCGCTGAGATCACGGGCTAAAAGTGAGCCAATTGAGAGCACTGAACCTAACCCAAACCCGCCTAAAACCTGGCCTAGAGCTAAAACTCTGATGGTTCTGCGGTGAATCTGCTCAATATTGCTCACCCTGCCAATCTACGCCACGCTGGTAAACTTGAGGTTCAACCTCATTATTTAGGTGTCCAAAGATGGCCGAAAAACCCCTAACCCTAGCCGAAAAGATTTGGCGAGACCACCTGGTGGTCAAGGGTGACTCTGGCGCACCTGACTTACTCTATGTTGACCTGCATTTGGTCCATGAGGTGACCAGCCCCCAGGCCTTCGACGGTTTGAGATTGGCAGGACGTAAGGTTCGTAGGCCAGATTTGACCATAGCTACGGAGGATCACAACACCCCAACCATCGATATCGATAAGCCAATTGCAGACCCGACCAGCAGAACCCAAATCGAAGCACTGAGAAACAACGCCAAAGAGTTTGGTATCAGGATTCATTCGCTGGGAGATATCGATCAGGGGATCGTTCACGTAGTGGGCCCACAGCTGGGACTGACCATGCCGGGTATCACAGTTGTTTGTGGTGATTCACACACATCAACCCACGGAGCATTTGGGGCGCTGGCTATGGGAATTGGGACCAGCGAAGTGGAACATGTTCTTGCAACCCAAACATTGCCACTGGCTCCGTTCAAAACTATGGCGATAAACGTTGAAGGAAGCCTAAGAGAAGGCGTCACCGCGAAAGACATCATCCTTGCAGTGATAGCTCAGATTGGCACCGGCGGTGGCCAAGGGTATGTCCTAGAGTATCGAGGAAGCGCTATCGAAGCTTTGTCGATGGAAGGCAGAATGACCATCTGCAATATGTCGATTGAAGCTGGCGCAAGAGCTGGAATGGTAGCTCCGGATGAGACCACTTTTGATTACCTCAAATCAAGGCCGCATGCACCAACCGGAAGCGATTGGGATGCCGCAATCGACTACTGGAAATCGCTAGTGACCGATGAGGGTGCGATTTTTGATAAGGAAGTATTTCTTGATGCTTCAGCTCTAGATCCTTTTGTCACCTGGGGAACAAATCCAGGTCAAGGTGTTTCACTAAATGACATAGTGCCAGATCCGGATAGTTTTAGCGATCCAAATGAAAAAGCAGCAGCTCAAAGAGCGCTCGAATACATGGCTCTCACACCTGGAACAAAACTGAAAGACATCAAGGTTGACACAGTATTTCTCGGTTCCTGCACTAATTCAAGAATTGAAGATTTGCGTGCTGCGGCAAAAATCATTCAGGGCAGGAAAAAAGCTGAACACATTCGAATGATGGTCGTTCCAGGCAGTGCCAAAGTTAGATTACAAGCGGAGCAGGAGGGGCTCGACAAAATCTTCAAGGATTTTGGTGCGGAGTGGCGTTTTGCCGGATGCTCAATGTGTCTAGGTATGAACCCAGATCAATTAGCACCTGGTGAACGAGCGGCCTCCACCTCGAATCGGAATTTTGAGGGCAGGCAGGGTAAAGGCGCTAGAACACATTTGGTTTCGCCACTTGTTGCCGCTGCCACTGCTATTCGTGGAACACTCTCTGCTCCAGCAGATCTGGAGGTTACCTGATGGAACGCTTTAGTGTTTTTACCGGTTTGGCGGTTCCGTTGAGGAGATCAAATGTTGACACGGACCAGATTATTCCAGCTGTGTTTCTAAAAAGAATTACCAAATCAGGTTTCGAGGATGCCCTTTTCGCTTCTTGGCGAAATGATCCGGAATTCATTTTGAACCAACCCCAATACGTGAAGGGGCAGGTTCTAGTCGCCGGAGCTGATTTTGGCACCGGATCCTCCAGAGAGCACGCTGTTTGGGCGCTCAGAGACTATGGCTTCAAAGTTGTTTTATCGCCAAAGTTTGCCGATATCTTCCGTGGTAACGCGGGTAAACAGGGGCTGGTTACCGGTCAAATCAGTCAGTCAGACACAGAGCTGTTGTGGGATGCCATTGAAGCAAACCCAGGGGTTGAAATCACGGTTGATCTAAACACCAAGGTCGCAAGCTTAGGTGAAATCTCGGTTAGTTTTGACATAGATGAATACACCAGATGGCGGCTACTCGAAGGGCTAGACGACATCGCACTGACTCTAAAACATGAAGTGGCAATAGATGAATTTGAAAAACGACGTCCAACTTGGATGCCTAAGACATTACCAGCGAGGAACTAAATGAGTCAGATAACAGTAAATGGTGGAAAGCCGCTGGTAGGTCGAGTAGATGTTCGCGGAGCGAAGAACCTGGTAACCAAGGCCATGGTTGCTGCATTACTCGGTGAAACTCCGAGCGTTCTAAAAGATGTCCCAAAGATTAGCGATGTCGAGGTAGTGCAGCGACTTCTTGAATTACACGGAGTCAAGATTGATTTTGATAACTCTGGCGTAATGAAACTAGATCCAAGCGATGTGAAATCAGGTCGCATGGTTGATATCGATGCGCATGCCGGATCTTCAAGAATTCCTATTCTCTTTTGTGGTCCGCTACTTCATCAACTTGGTGAAGCTTTCATTCCAGATTTAGGTGGGTGCCACATTGGTGATAGACCGGTTGACTACCACTTCGATGTTCTTCGCAGTTTTGGAGCAGTGATTGAAAAGCTTCCAAATGGAACCAGACTCTCTGCACCTAGTGGACTAACCGGAACCAAGATAGCGCTGCCTTACCCAAGTGTTGGAGCAACCGAGCAGGTACTCCTCACCGCTACGAAAGCACAGGGTTTGACAGAGCTTTCCGGTGCAGCCGTCGAACCAGAGATTATGGACCTGATTGCAATTTTGCAAAAGATGGGTGCAATCATCTCCGTTGACACTGATCGTGTAATCAGAATCGAAGGCGTTGCTACTCTGAACGGCTATACTCACCGTGCGCTTTTTGACCGCAATGAGGCGGCATCTTGGGCAGCAGCAGCTTTAGCAACCGGCGGTGAAATTATGGTAGGTGGCGCAAGGCAGTTAGAGATGACCGCGTTTTTGAATGTATTCCGCAAGATCGGTGGAGCATTTGAAATTGAGGACGATGGAATCAGATTTAGTCATCCCGGTGGAGCGTTACAACCCGTTGTTATTGAAACTGATGTTCACCCCGGTTTTATGACCGATTGGCAGCAGCCCTTGGTAGTTGCTCTGACTCAGGCGACAGGGCTATCGATTGTTCACGAAACCGTTTATGAAAACCGTTTTGGTTTCACCGAAGCCCTCAACCAGATGGGTGCCCAGATTCAGATTTACCGTGAATGCTTGGGCGGTAACCCGTGTCGCTTTGGTCAGCGAAACTTCTACCACTCGGCGGTTATTTCCGGTCCGACAAAGCTAAAAGGTGCAGACATTAGAGTTCCAGATCTTCGCGGTGGGTTCAGCCACATGGTTGCGGCTCTCGCTGCAGAAGGAACCTCTAATGTTTCCAATGTGCAACTCATATCTCGCGGCTATGAGCACTTCTTAGATAAATTGACCGCCCTTGGTGCTTCATTTACATATACGGAATAACCTGATGGCTAAAAAGTCTTCGCATTCGATTGAGATGCCGGAACTCAAACCAGGGATAGAGATTACCTGGCAAATGCGGCTACTTGCCTTCATCCTGCGCCCCTGGGTCAGACTTCTATACAAGGTGGAAGTCACCGGTATGGAAAACCTACCTAAATCTGGTGGTTATGTTTTAGCTGCCAACCACGTGACGACCGTTGATGCTCTCGCTGTCGCTTACATGATGTATTTCCGATTACATCGAGCGCCACACTTTCTTGCTAAAGAGGGGTTATTCAAAACTCCGATTGTTGGTCCGGTGCTGTTATCCGTAGGTCAAATTCCTGTGTTCCGAGGTCAACGAAAGAACACAGATCCGATGGAGGCTGCCTACAAAGTCCTGCGTGCTGGACACGTTATCGGGATTTTCCCTGAGGGAACACTAACCAGAGATCCTGAGCTTTGGCCTATGCGAGGAAGGACAGGAGCAATCAGGCTTGCTATTGAAACTGGCGTTCCGATTGTTCCAGTTGGCCAGTGGGGGACCGAGGCGGTCATGGAAACCTACTCTTCAAAGCTAAGGCCGAAGCCCTGGCACAAAGTTCGAATGGTTATCGGAAAGCCAATTGATGTTTCAGCCTTCACGGGCAAAAAGTATTCAACGGAGGATTTGGTTGGTCTTACAGATCAGGTGATGGCTGAGATAACCAACCTGGTTGAGCATTTGCGCGGAGAGAAAGCACCAGCGAAAAGGTTTGTGCCAAGTGAACATGGTTTACCCGATCATGGTAATTTCAAAAAGTTTCTTATCATCCAGAAAGAAAACGAGCGTCGGGCTAAAGCTGGGCTAACTGCCTTGCCAGCTGGCGCAAAGGTCAAGTTTGGAAAAATACGTTACAAAGGGAAGGGCTAGTAGATAGTGAAAATCGCAGTTATCGGTGCTGGTTCTTGGGGAACCACATTTGCAAAAGTTTTAGTTGACGCTGGCAATGAGGTAATGCTCTGGTCAAGAAGAGAAGAGCTTACTGAAGAAATAAACAACACCCACAGAAACGGTGACTACATCCCGGGTATCAACCTGCCCAGTTCGCTCATTGCCTACAGTGATATAGCTAAAGTCCTGCAGGGAGCTGAACAGGTATACATCGCCGTGCCTTCACAGTCACTCCGAGCGAACCTAGAAGACTGGGGAAATCTTATTGAACCAGGTGCAATTCTGGTTTCCCTTATGAAAGGTGTTGAGCAGGGCACTGGTCTTCGGATGAGCGAAGTAATAATAGATGCCTTAAGAGTAGATCAAGATCAGGTCTGCGTTGTTTCTGGTCCAAACCTTTCTTTGGAAATTGCCAGTGAGCAACCGGCTGCCTGTGTTGCAGCCTGCACCTCTAAAGAGAACGCTAAGAAAGTTGCCACTGCCGCCACCAATTCATACTTCACCACCTTTACCAATAAAGATGTGATAGGTACTGAGTTTGGTGGAATTCTAAAGAACCTGATAGCCGTTGCAATCGGTATCGTCAACGGAGTGGGTTACGGTCAGAACACCAAGGCCTCTATCATGACTCGTGGCTTAGCTGAGATATCTAGATTTGCAGTTGCCTTCGGCGCGAAGAAGAAAACTCTGGTGGGGCTAGCTGGACTGGGCGATCTGATTGCCACTTCAGAATCACCGCTTTCCCGTAACCACAAGGCGGGTGAAATGCTCGGCAAGGGCTATTCAAAGCGTGAGGTTCTGAGACGGCTTTCGCAGACTGCAGAAGGCCTAACCTCGGTGGCTCCGGTGCTTCGTCTTGCTTCTGCTAAGGGTGTGGCCATGCCAATTGTAGAGCAGGTTCACATGGTGATTGAAGGCAAGATGAGCCCGAAAGACATTGGTCCAAGCCTGACCCGTGGCAACGATAGTCCAGAGGCGGAATAGTGGCGAAGATTAGGGTTGCGATTGTGTTCGGTGGAGCTTCCAGCGAGCACAGTATTTCATGTGCCACGGCAAGTGGAGTTATGTCCGCAATCGACAGAACTAAATATGACGTGTTGCCCATCGGTATCACACGCGATGGAGTCTTTGTTCCAGCGCTAGATGATCCAAGCAAGTGGGCGTTGACTGACGGGGAACTTCCTGAGGTTATTTTTGAAGGTGAGACAGTGCTTTGGCCTTTGGCTTCAAGCAAAGAATTCTTTTTAGAAACAAATGGGCAAAAGAAATCACTCGGTGAAATAGACGTAGTTTTTCCAGTGCTGCACGGACCGAACGGCGAGGATGGCACAATTCAAGGTTTCATAGAACTCATTGGTCTTCCTTACGTTGGCAATGGTGTCTTTGCAAGTGCTGCTGGAATGGATAAAGAATTTTCTAAAGCGCTTTTCCAAGCTGCCGGATTGCCAGTGACACCGCACGTCGTGATTCATCGAGACGACTGGCTAAGTGACCCTGAAACCATTTTGGAAAAAGTTAGAAGCCTAGGCAACCTGCCACTATTTGTAAAGCCGGCGAGAGCAGGTTCATCTGTTGGAGTTTCTAAAGTGAAGACCATGGCTGACTTTGCTAAATCGTTGGAGGTTGCATTTAACGAGGACAGTAAGGTAACTGTGGAGCGTGGTCTCATTGGTCGGGAACTCGAATGTGCAGTGCTATCAGTGATAGGTTCGCAACAGCCACGAGTATCTGTTGCTGGAGAAATCGTTATTCGTTCAGGTGAATTTTATGACTTTGATGCAAAGTATCGAGACCAGGACGCTGCTGAGTTAATCTGCCCTGCTGAATTGTCTGCGGATGAGCTAGCCCAAATGCAGTCACTAGCAGCCAGAGCATTCAAAGCGCTCGGTTGCTTTGGTCTAGCTAGAGCAGATTTCTTTCTCACCAAAGATGGCTTTTATGTGAATGAACTGAATCTAATGCCGGGTTTCACACCTATTTCGATGTATCCAAAATGCTGGCAGGCATCGGGTCTTAGTTATCCAGATCTGATTGACCAGCTGATTCAACTGGCTTTTCACCGCAACTAGCCGAGGCAGTTTTTTGTCTTCTCAGTGAATTGAACTGCCTGCCCTAAATCTTCAAGAACTGAAGCGCCGGAGACTTTCGTCGAATCAACCGTCACTAGGGTTGCCGGTGTTCTGCCAAAACTAATAAAGCGATAGATCGGTTGATCCTTTTCGTCTACGAGCCAATCAACCCCACCAGCGGAAATGCAGGCCAATTCGCTAACCTCAACTGGCTTTAGACCACAGGTCAGACTGACCGATACCGGTTCCCCCCAGGCGGCTGTGGACTGGCTGGAGGTAACCCTCTTGTTTTGGTTGTCTGTCTGATTTGGCAATCTGACCATAACTTCGGCGCAGGCAGGATTATTGGCATCCTCAGCAGGCTGCATAATTACGGTTGCAGAACAGCCACTTAGCAATAGCAGCACAAAAAGCAGCAAAAGGCGGAAAAACTTCATCCTAAACAGGCTACCTTTTAAATGATGTCTGATAAAACTTTGGCGGAACTCGGCGAGAGCGAGTCGCTCAGGCGCACCATCGGGAGATTGAGTTCGGGAGACTTTGTGCTGGTTGGTCCAGGCGATGATTCGGCTGTGGTGGCTATATCTGAGAATAGGTTTGTCGTAACCACGGATTCAATGATTGAAGGTCATGATTTCAGGTTGGACTGGTCTACAGGCTTTGATCTTGGCTATAAGGCAGTTGCCACAAATGTCGCAGATGTTGCCGCGATGGGAGCAAAACCGCTAGCTTTGGTGGTTTCGCTGGCGGTTCCGCCGGAAACCAAAATCAGTTGGTTGGAGGGCTTTGCGGATGGGCTCAATTCAGCAATTCAGGCACTAGCACCAAAAGCCAGTGTGGTTGGTGGAGATCTAGCCAAATCTGAAAAGGTTTTTGTTTCAGTAACCGCGCACGGTGATCTTGAAGGAAGAAATCCAGTTCTTCGAAGTGGTGCCAAGGTTGGTGATGTAATCGCTATCGCTGGAACTTTAGGTAAGGCGGCCGCAGGTTTAGATTTTTTGATTTCTAATGGTTCAGCGAAAGATGCCTTTGATGATTTGGTAAGCATTCAACTTCGGCCCAAACCACCAATAGAAATGGGAGTTGAAGCCAATCTGTCAGGAGTCACTGCAATGCTCGATGTGTCGGATTCTCTTGTGAAGGATGCATCCAGAATTGCCGATGCGTCTTCGGTCACTATGAATCTGTTTTCCAGTGAGCTACAGGGTTTTGAAGCGGTCTTAGAACAGGCCGCCAACAGGCTATCGGTATCGCCAATCGATTGGGTGCTTTTTGGTGGAGAAGATCACAGCCTGCTTGCAACTTTTCCTAAAGAGGTTTCAATTCCTAAAGGGTTCAAGCCAATCGGCGAAGTAGTTGAGAGATCTTCATCTTCGGTAACCTTGGATTCAGAAGCGATACAGGCGAAAGGTTGGGATTCGATTCGTGGCTAGATTGAGGACTAATGAAAATCAA
>JBJTHM010000182.1:0-2897 GCA_046094465.1 Rhodoluna sp.
ATGTTGGATTGTTTAATCCAGAAAGACAAGAGCCAAGTTTATTGAAAACAGGTGATCTGGTTAGATTCGAGTTGCAGCGATGATTGAAATAACTAGTTCTGGGATTACCCTGCTACAGGACTCCGGTCGAAGTGGGTCTCAGGCTGTAGGTGTTGGTAAATCCGGTGCTTGGGATGACTTGAATTACCAACTTGTTTCTAAAGTCTTAAACGAAGCTAACCCAACGGTATTTGAGATAATCAGAGGAAAGCTCAATCTAACAACCTCGGATCAGATTAGTTTTGTAGTGGTAGGGGACGCCAACTGTCAGGTTGATGGCAGGAATATAGGCCTGAATACCCTTATGCTGGCTAGTCCAGGCAGTCATCTTGCCATTCAAACTCTCTCAGATGGCCCGGTTTACTTAGGCATAACTGGTCTAATTACGAGTAAGGTTCTAGGCTCATCAGCAACAGACACCCTCTCGGGTTTGGGCCCAAGCCAGGTCGCAGCTGGCGATCAATTTGAAACACTAGATCCTAATCTAAACAGAATTGGCACTTTTATTCAGAAAACCCCAAAGTTAGATGCAAACGTAATTCGCTTTGTTCGCGGTCCACACTTTCAAGAAATACCAAGTGAAATCCAAGTTGCTACCGTCTCCCGAACAGGAGTCAGGTTCCTGAGTGATCTGAAGTCCACCATGAAGACCATACCTAGCTTTCCGGTTTTTCCTGGAGCAATACAACTCACTCCGACTGGCGAACTGATTGCCCTGGGAGTTGATTGTGGAACCACCGGAGGCTACCCAGTGGTTGGAGTAGCAATAGAAGCGGATCTTCCAAAGCTTGCCAGAGTGAAACCAAATCAGAAAATCTCTTTTAGAGAAATCTCATCAGCCATGGCTGGAGAAATATCTGAACGATTAGCAAGCGAAATTTCTCAATCAGTTATCAATCCTGCAAATTTTGGTTCTTGGTAGTATTTCTTTCTAATTGTTGATTTGATACTCTCGAACCATGTCAGAACAACGCCCTGTTTATGAAATAGAAGAGGATGCTCATCTCGCACAATCAATTGATGTTACAAAAACTCTATGGCCTGATTTGGTCGAAGACCGGACCGCGTTACTAATGAAAATTCTTGAATCGGGGGCGAAACACATCAGCGACAGAGCGGCAAGCAAGCTTGCGAGGAGAAAGAAAGCTATCGGCGCTCTCATAGATTTAGGCAGTGACATTTGGCCAGAAAACTGGAATGTACTTCGAAAATCAGAATGGCCCGACTAGAAACTTTAGATGGCAGGTATGAGCCAAGTTTAACTAAAACACCCGGTCATTGACCGGGTGTTTTAGTTAGGTTTGCTACTTGCTTTCTACCTGAACTTTGCCAAATCCTAGATTGACTAGAAGTCCGACAAAACCTACTGTGAGGATGTAGCTGTTTAGAACCTGCAGGTGGTCATTCTTGCTCACCATCATGATTACTCCACCTAGAACAATCAGGTTGAAGAAAATTCTGGTAAGTGCTGCCTGACGCCAAACGGTCATTCTAGAACTTATTACATGTAGTGCTGGCATGAACGCTCCACCAAAAGCTAGGACATAGAGGATCAAAACTTCAGGTTTTGCACCGAAGTAAAGAAGTCCGCTGTCGCTGAAGTGTGGATCTGATGGAAGCACATATGTTCTAAGGGCGAATAGGCCAACCAAGAACGCAACTGCGATTATGAAAGTCAGTAAGCGGTTGTTTTTCTGCCAATTGAATGTAGCGGAACTAACCATGAATATGAATCCAAGTACAAAAGGAACTATGGAAAGCGCTACTGGCATGGCTAACTCTGTAGGTTTTAGGTAAACTACAAATCCCCAACCCATAAAAGCTAAACCAAACATTGCAATTGCGATACCAAAATCCCTAAAAGGATTTACCTTTAGTGACCAGAATTTGAAACCAACGAAAGCGAAAATACCGCTTCCGAGTAAGAAAAATAGAAACACATTTAATGAATCAGTCATATTTACTCCCCTATTTAGTGTGTCTTCAGTTTATAGATGCATACCTCTAATCCTGTGGCACTAATACATCAGGTAACAATTTGTTAATAAACCTAACTCAACGGCATTTAGGCTCTGCTGCTGGACGAGACGAGCAGTGAGTCTACAGAGAAGGACTTAGCCAGGTTTATATACTTAGACTCAAGGCTTGTAAGGCAAAGGAGAACAATGTCAATGTCCGGTGAACTTCTGAAGAATCTACTGATAATAATCACTCTTTCAATTGCCGTAGTCAGGCTCATACTCAATGAGTTAGACATCAGATCAAGCCAGGGGGCTCTAGCTGGAAAACCTTCGGAGGAGACCGCTAAAGCTGTTTCCTATGTGAAAACCAAGCACCGCTTCGAATCGGCAACTCTCATTCTTCAGGCTTTAGTCACCACAACCTTTTTGCTTCTTGGTTGGTTTGGTCAAATTCACCAGATCATCGCCTCAAATATCGAAGGTGAAATCTGGCAGAACCTGGTTTTCTTGCTGGCCATAGTTCTTGGACTCTACCTGCTTGGACTACCAGCAACTATCTATAGCACTTTCGTAATCGAAGCAAAGTATGGCTTCAACAGAACTACTGCTGGAACCTTTATTGTCGATCGAATCAAGGGGCTGCTAATCGGTGGCGTAATAGCTGTTCCAGTCCTGCTACTACTTCTTTGGATTTACGATCTTATTCCAAACCAACTTTGGTGGATTTCCTTTGTAGTGCTAACCGTTGTCCAACTAATTCTGTTTGCAATAGGAACCACCGTTTTACTGCCACTATTCAACAAATTGCAAGTTCTACCAGAAGGTGAACTTAGAACCAAGATTGAAAAGCTCTGTGCTGAGCAGAACTACAAACTCAAAAGAATCTTTGTGATGGAT